>NZ_CP009692.1:410000-460000 GCF_000832605.1 Bacillus mycoides | reverse complement strand
CCCCGGAAGGGGAGTGAAAGAGATCCTGAAACCGTGTGCCTACAAATAGTCAGAGCCCGTTAATGGGTGATGGCGTGCCTTTTGTAGAATGAACCGGCGAGTTACGATCCCGTGCGAGGTTAAGCTGAAGAGGCGGAGCCGCAGCGAAAGCGAGTCTGAATAGGGCGTTTAGTACGTGGTCGTAGACCCGAAACCAGGTGATCTACCCATGTCCAGGGTGAAGTTCAGGTAACACTGAATGGAGGCCCGAACCCACGCACGTTGAAAAGTGCGGGGATGAGGTGTGGGTAGCGGAGAAATTCCAATCGAACCTGGAGATAGCTGGTTCTCCCCGAAATAGCTTTAGGGCTAGCCTTAAGTGTAAGAGTCTTGGAGGTAGAGCACTGATTGAACTAGGGGTCCTCATCGGATTACCGAATTCAGTCAAACTCCGAATGCCAATGACTTATCCTTAGGAGTCAGACTGCGAGTGATAAGATCCGTAGTCAAGAGGGAAACAGCCCAGATCGCCAGCTAAGGTCCCAAAGTGTGTATTAAGTGGAAAAGGATGTGGAGTTGCTTAGACAACTAGGATGTTGGCTCAGAAGCAGCCACCATTTAAAGAGTGCGTAATAGCTCACTAGTCGAGTGACTCTGCGCCGAAAATGTACCGGGGCTAAATACACCACCGAAGCTGCGAATTGATACCAATGGTATCAGTGGTAGGGGAGCGTTCTAAGTGCAGTGAAGTCAGACCGGAAGGACTGGTGGAGCGCTTAGAAGTGAGAATGCCGGTATGAGTAGCGAAAGACGGGTGAGAATCCCGTCCACCGAATGCCTAAGGTTTCCTGAGGAAGGCTCGTCCGCTCAGGGTTAGTCAGGACCTAAGCCGAGGCCGACAGGCGTAGGCGATGGACAACAGGTTGATATTCCTGTACCACCTCTTTATCGTTTGAGCAATGGAGGGACGCAGAAGGATAGAAGAAGCGTGCGATTGGTTGTGCACGTCCAAGCAGTTAGGCTGATAAGTAGGCAAATCCGCTTATCGTGAAGGCTGAGCTGTGATGGGGAAGCTCCTTATGGAGCGAAGTCTTTGATTCCCCGCTGCCAAGAAAAGCTTCTAGCGAGATAAAAGGTGCCTGTACCGCAAACCGACACAGGTAGGCGAGGAGAGAATCCTAAGGTGTGCGAGAGAACTCTGGTTAAGGAACTCGGCAAAATGACCCCGTAACTTCGGGAGAAGGGGTGCTTTCTTAACGGAAAGCCGCAGTGAATAGGCCCAAGCGACTGTTTAGCAAAAACACAGGTCTCTGCGAAGCCGTAAGGCGAAGTATAGGGGCTGACACCTGCCCGGTGCTGGAAGGTTAAGGAGAGGGGTTAGCGTAAGCGAAGCTCTGAACTGAAGCCCCAGTAAACGGCGGCCGTAACTATAACGGTCCTAAGGTAGCGAAATTCCTTGTCGGGTAAGTTCCGACCCGCACGAAAGGTGTAACGATTTGGGCACTGTCTCAACCAGAGACTCGGTGAAATTATAGTACCTGTGAAGATGCAGGTTACCCGCGACAGGACGGAAAGACCCCGTGGAGCTTTACTGTAGCCTGATATTGAATTTTGGTACAGTTTGTACAGGATAGGCGGGAGCCATTGAAACCGGAGCGCTAGCTTCGGTGGAGGCGCTGGTGGGATACCGCCCTGACTGTATTGAAATTCTAACCTACGGGTCTTATCGACCCGGGAGACAGTGTCAGGTGGGCAGTTTGACTGGGGCGGTCGCCTCCTAAAGTGTAACGGAGGCGCCCAAAGGTTCCCTCAGAATGGTTGGAAATCATTCGTAGAGTGCAAAGGCATAAGGGAGCTTGACTGCGAGACCTACAAGTCGAGCAGGGACGAAAGTCGGGCTTAGTGATCCGGTGGTTCCGCATGGAAGGGCCATCGCTCAACGGATAAAAGCTACCCCGGGGATAACAGGCTTATCTCCCCCAAGAGTCCACATCGACGGGGAGGTTTGGCACCTCGATGTCGGCTCATCGCATCCTGGGGCTGTAGTCGGTCCCAAGGGTTGGGCTGTTCGCCCATTAAAGCGGTACGCGAGCTGGGTTCAGAACGTCGTGAGACAGTTCGGTCCCTATCCGTCGTGGGCGCAGGAAATTTGAGAGGAGCTGTCCTTAGTACGAGAGGACCGGGATGGACGCACCGCTGGTGTACCAGTTGTTCTGCCAAGGGCATAGCTGGGTAGCTATGTGCGGAAGGGATAAGTGCTGAAAGCATCTAAGCATGAAGCCCCCCTCAAGATGAGATTTCCCATAGCGTAAGCTAGTAAGATCCCTGAAAGATGATCAGGTTGATAGGTTCGAGGTGGAAGCATGGTGACATGTGGAGCTGACGAATACTAATAGATCGAGGACTTAACCATATAATATGAAGCAAATGTTATCTAGTTTTGAAGGAATATACCTTCATAGTTTGGTGATGATGGCAGAGAGGTCACACCCGTTCCCATACCGAACACGGAAGTTAAGCTCTCTAGCGCCGATGGTAGTTGGGACCTTGTCCCTGTGAGAGTAGGACGTCGCCAAGCAAGATAAAAACACAAGTCTTTTGACTTGTGTTTTTTTGTTTTTAAACAGTACATGAAAGAAGTAAAGGGAATACATAAGTAATACAAACACGTTGCCCAAGAATAAATCATATTATATAAAAAATTGATGTATATTTTCCGGAAATTTGTTAAGGAATAGAGGTATATAATATGTTTATTTAAAAAGGGAGGAAAGATTATGAAATTACCAAGTGAAATTTGCATCGTTTGTGAGACAAAAAGAGGGGAAGGAATATATGTATATAATAATTTAATATGTTACGAGTGCGAAAGAAATCTGGTGAATACTGAGACAACTGACCCGAAGTATATACATTATTTAAAACAACTGCGAAAATTAGAAGTATCATATTTTTAAATAGGCATTATGCCTATTATTTTTTTTGCCCTAATATCTGTATAATAGATACAGAATGAATAATAAGGAAGAGATATATATGAATCAAAATCGTATGCCTTTATATGAGGCGCTAATGGAATTTAAAGAAAGGCGACTACTATCTTTTCATGTTCCGGGTCATAAGAATGGTTTAAACTTCCCTCAGAAAGCTTCAGGGGGGTTTAAGGACATATTATCAATTGATGTAACAGAGTTAACAGGATTAGATGATTTACATAGCCCGTTTGAATGTATAGATGAAGCACAGCAATTATTAGCTGAAGTATATGGCGTGCACAAAAGTTATTTTTTAATTAATGGTTCAACAGTTGGAAATTTAGCAATGATTTTGTCTTGCTGCGGCGAACATGATATTGTCCTCGTACAAAGAAATTGTCATAAATCGATCATTAATGGTTTGAAATTAGCAGGGGCTAATCCGGTCTTTTTAAATCCATGGATTGATGAAGTACATAACGTACCAGTAGGTGTTCATGATGAAATTATTAAGGAGGCAATTACAAAGTATCCAAATGCAAAAGCACTTATTTTAACACATCCTAATTACTATGGTATGGGAATTGATTTAGAGGCAAGTATCGCTTACGCACATGCACATAAAATTCCTGTTCTAGTAGATGAAGCCCATGGGGCGCATTTTTGTATAGGGGACCCCTTCCCGAAGTCAGCATTAGTTTATGGTGCGGATATTGTGGTTCATTCCGCACATAAAACATTACCTGCGATGACAATGGGATCTTATTTACATATAAATAGCCGTTTGGTGAGCGAAGAAAAAGTTTCCTCCTATTTAAGTATGCTACAATCTAGTAGCCCATCGTATCCAATTATGGCTTCTCTTGATATAGCACGTTTTGCAATAGCTGTTATAAAGGAAGAAGGTCATGATGAAATCGTTGAGTTTTTACGCCGATTTAAAGAAGGATTGCGATCTATCCCACAAATAGCTATTTTACAATATCCATCGCAAGATGAATTAAAAGTTACGGTGCAAACTCGCTGTCAGTTATCGGGGTATGAATTACAGTCTGTATTTGAAAAAGTCGGTATATATACGGAAATGGCAGATCCATATAACGTCCTATTTATATTACCGTTACAAGTAAATGAGGGGTATATGAAAGCTATAGAGATCATTCGATTAGCTATGCAGCAATATAAGGTAAAAGACAAGACAGCATCAATTCGTTATACTTATAAAGGGGAGATTTCCCCTTTACCGTATACGTATAAACAATTAGAGAGATATGAAACGAAGTTAGTATCTATAGAAGAAGCCGTTGGTATGATAGCTGCAGAAATGGTGATTCCGTATCCACCTGGAATTCCATTGATCATGTATGGAGAGAGAATTACTCAAGAACATACAAAGCAAATTACTCATTTAGAGAAAACAGGGGCTCGTTTTCAAGGTAGTACGAAATATATGAACGTGTATGATATAGAAAGTAGGTTTTAGGATGAAGGGATTATTTGTAACAATTGAAGGGCCAGAAGGTTCGGGTAAAACAACATTAATTAAAAGTTTATTACCATATTTTGAGCAAAAGGAACAAAAGGTAATGGCGACCAGAGAACCAGGTGGTATTGCAATTTCTGAAGATATTAGAACAATTTTACATAAAAAAGAGTATACGATGATGGAAGCACGTACAGAGGCGCTCTTATATGCTGCTGCACGTAGACAACATTTAGTGGAAAAAGTTATGCCAGCACTTGAGGAAAACTATCTTGTACTATGTGATCGTTTTATAGATAGCTCTTTAGCATATCAAGGATATGCAAGAGGCTTAGGTATGGATAAAGTATTTGAAATTAATCGTTTCGCAACGGAAGATTGTATGCCTAGTTTAACAATCTATTTAGATATTGAGCCAGAGGTAGGTTTAGCACGAATTGGAAAAGATGCAGGACGTGAAGTAAATCGACTAGATATGGAAGATATCTCTTTCCATAAACGTGTGCGTGAAGGGTATTTACAAGTTGTAGAGCGTTTCTCTAATCGCATTGTATTAGTAAATGCTGATCAACCAATGAAAAAACTTATAGAAGAAGTTGTTCAGATTATAGAAGATAAATTGTTATAATAGAAGGAAAGAATGAAATAAGTGAGGTATGCAGTATGATAAATACGTGGGAGCAGCTTTCTGCTATACAGCCCATCGGTGTCAAAATGTTGATGAATAGCATTGCAAAAGAGCGTATATCCCACGCTTACTTGTTAGAGGGAGGGAAAGGGACTGGGAAGTTCGCCACAGCAATTCAAATGGCAAAAAGTTTTCTCTGTTCACAAAGAAATGGTGTAGAGCCTTGTCATGTATGTACGAATTGTCGCCGAATTGATTCAGGTAACTACCCAAACTTACATATTGTAAAACCAGATGGATTATCTATTAAAAAACAGCAAATTCATGATTTACAAGAAGAGTTTTCAAAAACAGGATTAGAAGCAAATAAAAAAGTATATATTATTGAGCATGCAGATCGTATGACAGCAAATGCAGCGAATACGCTCTTAAAGTTTTTAGAAGAACCAAGTAGTGATACAACAGCTATTTTACTTACTGAACAAAGTCATCAGATTTTAAATACAATCTTATCTCGTTGTCAAGTTGTTACGTTTAGGCCGTTGCCTACAGAATCTTTAATTAAGAGGTTAGAGGAAGAAGGTATTACAGTTTCTTTATCTACACTTGCTGCGCAGCTTACAAATAGTTTTGAAGAAGCTTTATTAATGTGTAATGATGAATGGTTTGCACAAGCGAGAGCTTTAGTGATAAAATTATGTGAAGCGCTCGAAAAAGATAAGGTCTCTATTTTTTTTGTACAAGAAAAATGGGGGAAGCACTTTGGAGAGAAAGAACAATTACAGCAAGGCTTAGATATGTTACTCCTTATTTATAAGGATTTATTATATGTTCAACTTGGAGAAGAAGATCGTCTTGTTTTTCATGAGCAGAAAGAGATGTTTGAATTCTTTTCTTATGCTCAGAAGCGCATTGTATCAGCTCTCTTTAATATATTAGAGGCAAAAAATAGAATCAACGCTAATGTAAATGCGCAGCTTGTGTTCGAACAGTTAGTGTTGCGGTTGCAGGAGGGATGACCGTTTTGTATGATGTAGTAGGTGTTCGCTTTAAGAAGGCCGGAAAGGTATATTACTTTGATCCAAATCAGTTCGATATCTCAGAAAATGAGTTTGTAATTGTAGAAACGGTAAGAGGTATTGAGTATGGAAAAGTAGTTATTACCAAAAAGCAAGTTGATGAAAATGACGTTGTATTACCGCTAAAAAAAGTTATTCGTATTGCAAATGAAAATGATCGTACCATTGTTGAAGAGAATAGGCATGCTGCGAAAGAAGCATATCAAGTTTGTCAACAAAAGGTAGGAGAACATAATCTTGATATGAAGCTTGTAGATGTAGAGTATACGTTCGATCGTAATAAGATTATTTTTTACTTTACTGCGGATGGTCGGATTGATTTCCGGGAACTAGTGAAAGACTTAGCGGCAATTTTTAGGACAAGAATTGAGCTGAGACAGATCGGCGTTCGTGACGAAGCAAAAATGCTTGGTGGTATTGGTCCATGTGGTCGTATGCTTTGTTGTTCTACTTTTTTAGGAGATTTTGAACCTGTATCCATTAAAATGGCAAAAGATCAAAATTTATCATTAAATCCTGCAAAAATCTCTGGTTTATGTGGTCGCTTAATGTGTTGCTTAAAATATGAGAATGATGAATATGAGGCAGCAAAGGAACAACTTCCTGATTTAGATCAACGTATACAAACACCGCACGGTACTGGCCGTGTTATCGGATTAAATATTTTAGAAAGATTAATTCAAGTGGAACTAGTAGACAAGGAACGGATAGTAGAATATACGTTAGATGAATTAATGAATAAAGGGGTCGTTTCGAGTCAAACCACAGATTAATGAGGTGGGTGCTTGTGGAGAAAAAGGATATTTTTGCATCGGTTTCTAGTATGGAAGAGCAAATTGGACATTTATACAAACAGTTGGGAGAATTAAAACAACATCTTGCAGAATTATTGGAAGAAAACCAACATATAAAAATGGAAAATGAAAATTTGCGACATCGTTTTGAAGAAGTGCAGAACAAGGAAAAACAAAAAACTCAAAAACGCAAAGAAATGAAGGCGAAGACAGATATTGGTGAAGGCTACGATAATCTAGCGAGACTATATCAAGAAGGTTTTCATATTTGCAATCTACATTATGGAAGTGTACGTAAAGAGGGAGATTGTTTATTCTGTCTGTCATTTTTAAATAAAAAGTGAGATTACCTTTCCAATATAATTGGAAAGGTAATTTTTTATACATGAGAGTAGAATGAAATTTATTTTTACATTAATAGAAGATGAAATAGGGTAGGTTAAGTGTAAGAAAGGGAGCAATATATGAATTTATATGAAGATGAGCGTTTAGATTACTTATTAGCGCAAGATATGAAGATTGTACAAAGTCCATCAGTATTTAATTTTTCTTTGGATGCTGTTTTACTTGCAGATTTTGCTTGGGTGCCAATTCAAAAAGGTAATTTACTTGATTTGTGTACAGGTAACGCAGTTATCCCTCTTTTATTAAGTACAAGGACAAAAGGGAAAATTACAGGTGTAGAAATTCAAGAGCGCTTATATGATATGGGAATAAGAAGTGTTCAATACAATAATTTAGTAGAAAGAATTCATTTAATCCATGGAGATTTGAAAGATATGCCGGAGAAACTTGGACGTCATCAATATGATATTGTAACATGTAATCCTCCTTATTTTCAAACACCACAAACTTCTGAGAAGAATATGAATGAACATTTAGCGATAGCTCGTCATGAAATTATGTGCACACTAGAAGATGTTGTATACGCAAGTAGTCAGCTAGTGAAACAGGGTGGGAAAGTAGCATTTGTACATCGTCCAGGTCGTTTGCTCGACATCGTCACATTAATGCGTAAATACAAAATTGAACCGAAACGTGTGCGATTTGTTTATCCTAAGGCTGGTAAAGAAGCGAATACATTGTTAATTGAAGGAATTAAGGATGGGAATGCAGATTTAAAAATCTTACCACCTCTTTTTGTATATGAAGAAAACAATGAATATACAAAGGAGCTTCGTTCAATTTTATATGGAGAAGAATAAGCATTGTTTTTATGTGGTGGAGTGTTCTGATGGAAGTTATTATGCTGGATACACGAATCATATAGAAAAACGGATTCAGACCCATAATAGTGGAAAAGGTGCTAGATATACACGCGCTAGACTTCCAGTTGTTTTAAAATATGTAGAGGATCACGAGGATAAACGAACGGCTATGCAAGCTGAGTATCACTTTAAGCAGTTAACGAGGAAAAAAAAAGAAGAATATATGCAAAAAGGAGAACGCTATGTGGCAGCAAAAAAGCTTTCAGCAAAATGAAAAGGGAGTTTTATATTTAGTACCGACTCCAATCGGAAATTTAGAGGATATGACATTTCGTGCAATCCGAATTTTAAAAGAGGCAGACATTATTGCAGCGGAAGATACAAGGCAAACGAAGAAACTTTGTAATTACTTTGAAATTGAAACACCAGTTATGAGTTATCATGAGCATAATAAAGGAGTAAGTGGACGGAAAATTTTAGATAAGTTAGAAGAAGGTAAGACTGTAGCCATTGTGAGCGATGCTGGTATGCCATGTATTTCAGATCCTGGTTATGATATCGTTGTAGAGGCTGTAGCAGAACAATATCATGTTATCCCGCTTCCTGGGGCAAATGCAGCCCTTACAGCATTGATTGCATCAGGACTTGAGACAAAACATTTTTATTTCTATGGTTTCCTGCAAAGAAATAAAAAGGGACGTAAGCTTGAATTAGAAAAACTACGCTATATTCCAACTACAATGATGTTTTATGAGGCGCCACATCGTTTAGATGATACTTTAATCTCTATGCAAGAAGTATTAGGAAATAGGGAAATCGTATTATGTCGTGAGCTAACGAAAAAATTTGAAGAGTTTATTCGTGGAACAATTGAAGAAGCGATTGAGTGGACGAAGCAAAATGAAGTTCGTGGTGAGTTTTGTATTTTAGTAGCAGGTTCAACAGAAGAACCTACTCCAGAAGAACAATGGTGGGAAGCTATTTCAGTATATAATCATATTGAACATTATATAAATGAAAAAGGTATGAATTCAAAAGAAGCGATAAAAATAGTCGCTAAAGACCGAGATTTGTCGAAACGCGACGTATATCAAATCTATCATGTGGATAAAAAATAAGCTTCTCATAATTGAGAAGCTTATTTTGCTGTTTCGATATAATCTTGAAGTTCGTTTAAGACTTGTTCAGCGCCTTCTTTACTTAAGATAATTTTACCTTCAGCTAAAGATAGGTTACCATCAGATACTTCACCAGTTACTTGGCAAGTCATGTTTGGTTTATATTTCTTTAAGATGATTTTTTCATCATCAACGTAGATTTCAAGAGCATCCTTTTCTGCAATACCTAAAGTACGGCGTAATTCGATTGGAATTACAACACGACCTAATTCATCAACTTTACGAACGATACCAGTAGATTTCATAATTCTTTTCCTCCTAAATAAATAGTTTATAAGTTTCGAGTCTATTTTTTTGATTCGTCATTTTTCGACAAAATACCCTATGGACATATGATACCAATCATTTACATTTCCGTCAATTATTAAATTCTATATTTTTAAAAAAGATTTATAGATTTTTATACTTCTTATATATGATAGAATGTAAGTCATTTCTACAATTGTTTTGTATTATTTTTTGTAATGTTTATACTTTTCGGGAAATATATTGTATATTTTTTTTGAATATGAGTAATAGATGATAAAGATATCGAGCATTAACTCGTTTTTATCCCGCATTAACGAGCAGTAAGACTCCCACTTCAAAATTTAGCCGGAGCAAAGAAGTTAAGTGGGAGATCAACTGCTCGTAAAAGCCCGATTGGTTCAACTAATAATCCATGGGGGATGAACCCTCTCCACGGATTAAAGTTTCACTTTATATATGAGTTTTTGATATACTGTTTATAAATACATATGAGGTTATTCGGGAGGTCCAAAACGATGAAAGAGGAAAATAAGTCCTTTTATATTACTACCCCAATTTATTATCCAAGTGGAAAGTTACACATTGGGCATGCTTATACGACAGTAGCAGGAGATGCGATGGCACGATATAAGCGTATGCAAGGATACAATGTTCATTATTTAACAGGAACTGATGAGCATGGACAGAAGATCCAAAAGAAAGCAGAAGAACTAAATGTTACACCACAGGCATATGTGGATAACATTGTATCAGGGATTAAAGAACTTTGGGAGAAGATGGATATCTCTTATGATGATTTTATTCGTACAACTGAAGATCGTCATAAAGATGTTGTTGAGAAAATCTTCAAGCAGCTAGTAGATCAAGGTGATATTTATCTTGATGAATATGAAGGTTGGTATTCTGTACAAGATGAAACATTCTATACAGCGCATCAATTAGTAGATCCAATTATGGAAGGTGACAAAGTAGTTGGTGGAAAAAGCCCAGATAGTGGTCACGCTGTAGAACTTGTTCGCGAAGAGTCTTATTTCTTTAGAATGGGTAAATATGTAGACCGACTATTAAAGTTCTATGAAGATAACCCCCATTTCATTCAGCCGGAGTCCCGTAAAAATGAAATGATTAATAACTTCATTAAACCAGGATTAGAAGATTTAGCTGTTTCTCGTACTTCATTTGACTGGGGAGTTCGTGTTCCAGGTAACCCAAAACACGTTATTTACGTATGGGTAGATGCGTTGTCTAATTACATTACTGCATTAGGATATGGAACAGAAAATGAAGAGAAGTATAAAAAATTCTGGCCAGCAGATGTCCATTTAGTTGGGAAAGAAATCGTTCGTTTCCACACAATTTATTGGCCAATTATTTTAATGGCTTTAGATTTACCACTTCCGAAGAAAGTCTTTGCTCATGGCTGGATTTTAATGAAGGATGGAAAAATGAGTAAGTCAAAAGGAAACGTAGTAGATCCAGTTACACTAATTGATCGTTACGGATTAGATGCATTGCGTTACTACTTACTTCGCGAAGTTCCATTTGGATCTGATGGAGTATTCACACCAGAAGGATTTGTTGAACGAATCAACTTTGATTTAGCGAATGATTTAGGTAACTTATTAAATCGTACAGTAGCTATGATTGATAAATACTTTAACGGGGAAATTCCTGCATTTAAAGCAAATGTAACTGAGTTCGATGAAACGTTAGTGACATTTGCCAAAGATACATTGAAAAAAGTAGAAGAGGCAATGGAGAATATGGAATTCTCTGTAGCGCTAAGTTCCATTTGGCAATTAGTTAGCCGTACGAACAAATATATTGATGAAACGCAGCCGTGGGTATTAGCGAAGGATGAGAATGATCGCGAAAAACTTGCGTCTGTAATGGCCCACTTAGCTGAGGTACTTCGTCAAACAGGTATTATGCTTATGCCATTCCTAACAGTAGCACCAAGTAAGATGTTTGCTCAACTTGGACTTACTGAAGAGGCGCATAAATCTTGGGAAAGCCTATCTACAATTGGATGTATTCCAGCTGGAACAAAAGTAGAAAAAGGAAACCCAATCTTCCCTCGTTTGGAAATGGAAGTAGAAGTGGGGTATATTAAAGAACAAATGCAAGGTTCTGCTCCTAAAGTAGAAGAGAAAAAAGCAGAAGAACCAAAGGCAGAAGAAATTACAATTGATGATTTCTTTAAAGTAGAATTACGAGTAGCTGAAGTAATATCCGCTGAACCTGTGAAAAAAGCAGATAAGTTGTTAAAAATTCAGCTTGATTTAGGTACAGAGAAGCGCCAAGTGGTTTCTGGGATTGCTAAATTCTATTCCCCAGAAGAACTAAAAGGTAAAAAGGTTATTTGTGTAACGAATTTAAAACCTGTAAAATTACGTGGTGAATTATCACAAGGTATGATTTTAGCAGGTGAAGAGAATGGCGTATTGTCATTAGCATCAATTGACCAGAATTTACCAAATGGTACAAAAATCAAGTAATTAAGACAAGAAAAGAGATGTTTCACGTGTAACATTGGTGAAGCGTCTTTTTTCTTTTTACATTCCGTTTTTTGCATTAAAATTGAAGTATTGTTATCGTTAAGTTAGAAAGAGTGTAGTTTTTCTATGAGAGAATTGATTTCAATATAAAAGGAGTTATTTATTATGTTGTTTGATACACATTCACATTTAAATGCAGAGCAATTTGAAGAAGATTTACAAGAAGTTATCGCGAGAATGAAAGAAGCGGGAGTTACATATACAGTTGTTGTTGGATTTGATGAAGTAACGATAAAGAAAGCAATTGAATTAGCAGAGGCTTATGATTTTATTTACGCTGCAGTTGGATGGCATCCTGTTGATGCAATCGATATGAAAGAAGAACATTTAGCTTGGTTAGAAGAATTAGCGGCTCATCCTAAAGTAGTTGCAATTGGGGAAATGGGATTAGATTATCACTGGGATAAGTCTCCAAAAGAAATACAGAAGGAAGTATTCCGTAAACAAATTGCATTAGCGAAAAAGGTGAAATTACCGATTATTATACATAACCGCGATGCAACTCAAGATATTGTTGATATCCTAGAGGAAGAGAATGCAGCTGAAGTAGGGGGCATTATGCATTGCTTTAGCGGTAGTGTAGAAGTAGCGCAGCGATGTGTCGATATGAACTTTTTAATTTCATTAGGTGGGCCAGTAACATTTAAAAATGCCAAGAAACCGAAAGAAGTTGCTATGGAGATTCCGTTAGAAAAATTATTGATAGAGACAGATTGCCCGTATTTAACACCACACCCATTTCGAGGGAAACGAAATGAACCTAGTTATGTAAAACTGGTAGCAGAAGAAATTGCGAATTTAAAAGGAATTTCTTATGACGAAGTAGCGCAAGTAACAACAAAGAATGCCAAATCCTTATTTGGTGTTGAATAAAAAAGAATGGGGAGTCCCATTCTTTTTTTGTTTTTTGAGAAGAGAGATAGTAGAAGTGATAAGAACCCACTATTTACTCATAACATAAGTGTAGAAATATTACGGATAAATTAAGATGGAGATAGAAGTGTTACAATAAGGATAGTGAACAAAGATTTTTCTCTTCTACTTTTTAAAATGTACGATTGGGAAAATAATAATGGAAAAGTCGTCATTTTTTTGTTTTACTAAGTAGAGATGAAAAGAGTGTGGAGGCAAGCATGAAAATTAAAGAGATTATCGTTGTAGAAGGTAAAGATGATACAGTTGCGATTAAACGTGCTGTTGATGCGGATACAATCGAAACGAACGGTTCAGCAATCGGTGATCACGTTATTGAGCAAGTTAAATTAGCGCAGCAAAAACGAGGCGTTATTATTTTCACAGATCCGGATTATCCTGGAGAGCGTATTCGAAAAATTATTTCTGACAAGGTTCCTGGATGTAAGCATGCTTTTTTAACGAAGGAAGAAGCACTTGCTAAAAGGAAAAAAGGTGTTGGAATCGAACATGCTTCTAATGAGTCGATTCGCCGTGCTTTAGAGAATATACATGAAGAAATGGAAGCTTACACAAGTGAAATTAGTTGGAGTGATCTAGTCGATGCGGGCTTAGTGGGCGGAGAAATGGCAAAGAGTCGCAGAGAAAGAGTGGGTAAGCTATTAAAGATTGGTTATACAAACGCAAAACAGTTACATAAACGTTTACAAATGTTTCAGGTTTCAAAGGAATCATTTGCAGAAGCTTATAAGCAAGTAATACAGGAGGAAAAAAAATGAAGGATATCGCAACACCAAATCGTACGAAAGACATTGTTGAAAAGTATGGATTTTCATTCAAAAAAAGTTTAGGACAAAATTTTTTAATTGATACGAATGTATTAAATCGTATCGTTGATCACGCAGAAATCGGTTCAGAAAGTGGCGCAATTGAAATTGGACCAGGTATCGGTGCGTTAACAGAGCAATTGGCGAAGCGTGCTAAAAAAGTAGTGGCTTTTGAAATTGATCAGAGATTATTACCAATTTTAGACGAGACGTTAGCTCCATATAGCAACGTTACAGTTATAAATAAAGATGTACTAAAAGCAGATGTACATGAAGTGTTTAGTGAGCAATTTGAAGAAGGACAAGATGTAATGGTAGTAGCTAACTTACCATACTATATTACAACGCCAATTTTATTTAAATTGCTCGAAGAAAAATTACCGGTTCGTGGATTTGTTGTTATGATGCAAAAAGAAGTTGGGGATCGTTTAGCTGCTAAACCAGGAACGAAAGAGTATGGTTCTTTATCAATTGCCATTCAGTATTATACAGAGGTAGAAACAGTTATGACTGTACCGCGTACAGTGTTTGTGCCACAACCAAATGTTGATTCTGCGATTATCCGTCTTCTAAAGCGTCCTAAACCAGTTGTAGAAGTGACAGATGAAACTTTCTTCTTTGAAGTAGTACGAGCAAGTTTCGCACAGCGTCGTAAAACTTTAATGAATAATTTATCAAATAATTTAAATGGTTTCCCGAAAGATAAAGAGCTGTTGGATCGAATTTTGACAGAAGTAGGAATTGATCCGAAGCGAAGAGGCGAAACGCTATCTATCGAAGAGTTTGCAACATTAAGTAATGCATTAATTCTTCATAAATTGTCATAAGAATATGAAAGGGACAGTTCAACTTGAGCTGTCCCTTTTGTCACCTTTCCTTTCCTAAATTCATACTTTAAAAACAGGTAAGATGGCCTAACGAGTTTGGAGTTTGGAGGTAGGAGAATGGATTTACATGTTGGAGAATTAGTTGAACGATATTCTCATAATAGGGATATTCTTTTTCGTATTATAGAAATAAAAGGCGATATGGCAATATTATTTGGAGAGGAAATTAGACTTGTGGCGGATGCACCACTTGCAGATTTAGTTAGTATAGATCAACGAGAACATAAAAATAGAGTGAAGCGTGAAAAAGAAACGATGGAGCGTACTTACCGGTTGTTTCAGCAAGATTACGTGTTGATGAAACAAAGACATGAACATAATTCAACTGGTGGATATACAAGTGAAGTGAATTATTTTCAAATGCCAGGACGTGTATTGCATATAGATGGAGATCCTTTATATTTGCGCAAGTGCTTAGATTTATATAATAAAATAGGCGTTCCTGTTCAAGGTATTCATTGTAAGGAAACGGAGATGCATGAAAAGGTAGTAGACTTAATAGATCATTTTCGCCCAGACATTTTAGTTATTACAGGACATGATGCATATACAAAGTCAAAAGGAGTTATGGGAGATTTAGCAGCATATAGACATTCTAGACATTTTGTACAGGCCGTTCGAGAAGTGCGGAAAAAGTATCCATCGTTAGATCAACTCGTTATTTTTGCTGGGGCTTGTCAATCACACTTTGAGGCGTTGATTCGGGCAGGTGCTAATTTTGCTAGTTCACCGTCTAGAATTAATATTCATGCTCTAGATCCTGTATATGTAGTTGGCAAAATTAGTTTCACTTCATTTATGGAAAGAGTAAATGTATGGGACGTTGTGCGTAATACAATTACTGGCGAAAAGGGACTAGGCGGAATTGAAACAAGAGGGATTTTACGAACAGGATTGCCCTTTCAACATTATGACGAATGAGCAAGGTACATACGTATCTTGCTTTTTTATGTGGAAATGATTTAAATGAGTCTGGATAAAAAGCGGCAAGAACGTGCAGACTATACAATGATACTTTTAGAATATAGTATTTCTTCTATCTATTTGAACGCATGATGCTTTTATAATGATATTGTCTGTGAATTGCGGTTAATAATTGGGATAGATATATCGTGTTTTAAGTGTTCAATCTAAATTACAGCGAGGTGTAGCAAAGTATATGTCAAAACGTTTAGATGAAATTAAAAGCGAATTAGATCACCATCTTGGACAGCGACTTATGTTAAAGGCAAATAGTGGGAGAAGAAAAACTGTGGAGCAATCAGGTGTACTTGCAGAAACGTATCGTTCTGTGTTTGTTGTACAATTAGACCAGCAAGAAGATGCATTGCAACGTGTATCTTATAGTTATGCAGATGTTTTAACAGAGACAGTAGAGCTAACATTTTACGATGAATCTCAAAATGAAGTATTTTATAATTAATGTATTTTTCGTTACATATATTCCCATAAATGAAAAGCTATATTATTTTGCATACTAATTATACCGTAGCAAAATAAGGAGGGACTCTGCATTGAGTAGACGAAGAGGAGTCATGTCAAATCAATTTAAAGAAGAGCTTGCAAAAGAGCTTGGCTTTTATGATGTTGTTCAGAAAGAAGGATGGGGCGGAATTCGTGCGAAAGATGCTGGTAATATGGTGAAACGTGCTATAGAAATTGCAGAACAGCAATTAATGAAACGAAACCAGTAGTTGTAAGATACTTTCTATGCTACGGTAGCCGAGGAGAGATTCCTCGGCTTTTTGCACGCTAAAAGGTGCCGTCATTTGACATAAGTAGTTTCATTCTGAATGCTTTTCGATATAATTAGGGAAGTGTCATCGTCTTACTATAAATTTATGGTAAAATAAACGATAAAAGATTGAGTACATAGAGTGGGTGAATAGATTGAAGCTACTAGTGAAAGCACCAGCAAAGATTAATCTGTCGTTAGATGTACTGGGAAAAAGACAAGATGGATATCATGAAGTGAAAATGATTATGACAACAATCGACTTGGCAGATCGTTTAGAGCTAACGGAATTAGCCGAAGACCGTATTGAAATTTTGTCCCATAATCGGTATGTCCCAGACGACCAACGCAATTTAGCTTATCAAGCAGCGAAATTATTAAAAGTGAAGTTTAATGTAAAAAAAGGTGTGTCTATTACTATTGAAAAAACGATTCCAGTAGCCGCTGGATTAGCAGGTGGAAGTAGTGATGCAGCAGCGACATTACGTGGCCTTAATAAGTTATGGAATTTAGGGCTAACAATCGATGAATTAGCAAAGCTTGGCGCAGAAATTGGGTCAGATGTATCGTTCTGTGTATATGGTGGAACTGCTATTGCCACTGGAAGAGGAGAAGAAATTGAACATATAAAGACTCCGCCTTCTTGTTGGGTTGTTTTAGCAAAGCCCCACATTGGTGTATCTACTGCTGACGTGTACGGAAATTTAAAATTAAATCGTGTTACTCATCCAAATGTAGATAAAATGGTTGAAGTCATTAACCATGGCGATTATAAAGGAATTTGTGATACTGTTGGTAACGTTTTAGAAGATGTGACGTTTGCGATGCATCCCGAGGTTGCACGTATTAAATCACAGATGAAACGCTTTGGAGCAGATGCCGTATTAATGAGTGGAAGTGGCCCAACTGTATTTGGTCTTGTACACCATGATTCGCGAATGCACCGCATATATAACGGGTTAAAAGGATTTTGCGAGCAAGTATATGCAGTGCGTTTATTAGGAGAGCGAGAAACGCTTGAATAAAGACGTATAATACGTTATGATTTGTTTAGAATATTCGTGATTTGAGGTGAGAGTATGAAAATTAGACGAAGTACAAGATTGGTCGATCTGACGTATTACTTGTTACAAAATCCTCGTCAGCTAGTTTCTCTCACTTTTTTTGCTGAAAGGTATCAATCGGCTAAATCTTCCATTAGTGAAGATTTAGTTATTATTAAGCAAACGTTTGAACAACAAGGTGTCGGCACATTGCAAACGGTACCAGGAGCAGCAGGAGGAGTGAAATATATTCCTTATATAAGTGAAGAAGAGGCAAATCTGATTATTAACGAGCTTTGTAGCTTATTTGAAAACCCAGACCGTATTTTGCCTGGCGGTTACTTATATATGACGGATCTTTTAAGTAATCCTCGCCAGATTAATGGCGCAGGTCGTTTATTTGCTTCTGTTTTTGCTAGGCAACCAATTGATGCGGTTATGACGGTAGCGACAAAAGGAATTCCGCTTGCTTATGCAGTAGCGAACTACTTAGATGTACCGGTAGTAATTGCGAGAAAAGATAATAAGGTAACAGAAGGACCCACTGTTAGTATTAACTATGTATCAGGTTCCTCTAAGCGAATCCAAACGATGACTTTAGCAAAGCGTAGCCTTCCAGAAGGGTCCAATGTTTTAATTATTGATGACTTTATGAAAGCTGGCGGAACCATTCAAGGTATGATGAGCATGCTAGAAGAGTTTAAAGCTAATGTTGTTGGGATTGGCGTATTAGTAGAGTCTACGGATATTGAAGAAAGACTTATTAATAACTTTGTATCATTAATTCGTCTGTCAGAAGTTGATGTGAAAGAAAAAGCGATTCAAGTGGAAAAGGGGAATTATGCACTTGCACCATTTGATAAAGGGCTTGTAGAGGCTGAGTAAAAAGGTAAAGCAGATTGCTTTACCTTTTTTTATTCCTATTTATAAATTACAAAATAGATGGACAAACTGCCTTTGGTACACTATTTTTAAAGAGTAAAAATAAATAATAAAAGGGTGAAAAGTATGAAAGTTGTTCAAACAAGCAAAGCACCACAGGCAATCGGACCATATTCACAAGGGATTATTGTAAATAATATGTTCTATAGTTCAGGACAAATTCCGTTAACGGCAAGTGGAGAACTTGTAACAGGAGATGTAACAGTACAAACAGAGCAAGTATTTGAAAATTTACAAGCGGTATTAGCAGAAGCAGGTGCTTCATTTGATACAGTGGTAAAAACAACAGTATTCTTGAAGGATATGGATGATTTTAATGCTGTTAATGAAGTATACGGTTCTTATTTCTCTACTCATAAACCAGCGCGTTCTTGTGTACAAGTAGCAAAATTACCGAAAGATGTTTCTGTTGAAATCGAAGTAATTGCCCTAGTTAAGTAACTCTTTGTAAGCGATAACCTCTACTAATCCTTATATTCAACTACAATAAAAATTTTTATCTTAAAAATTTTTAAAAAATTAAAGGGAAAATAGAAATTTTGTGGAATTTATACAAATATATCGCTTATTTAGAAAAGGGTGGTGAACACAAGATGGAAGTGACTGACGTAAGATTACGCCGCGTAAACACAGAAGGCCGCATGAGAGCAATTGCCTCTATTACTCTAGACCATGAATTTGTTGTTCATGATATTCGTGTAATTGATGGTAATAATGGATTATTTGTAGCAATGCCAAGTAAACGTACTCCAGATGGAGAATTCCGTGACATTGCACATCCAATTAATTCTAATACACGCTCTAAAATTCAAGATGCGGTTTTAACAGAGTATCATCGTTTAGGCGAGTTAGAAGAGGTTGAGTTTGAAGAAGCAGGCGCTTCGTAAAATTCGAATGAAAAGGGCTTTTGAAAGAAAGTCTTATAATTTTGTAGCAAACTCCTGTAAGCATTTACAGGAGTTTGTTTTTTTTTGAATAATACACGTTTCTAATTATAAAAATTCATATTTTGAAAAAATAAAGATGAAAAACTTCTAATTTTTTCAAAATCATTTAAAATAGTATAGCTTATTCCTTAAAAAAGATACTAAAGAGTAAAACATCTTATAAGAATTATGGTAAAATTTAATAGTTATAATGTGTTTCTTGAAATATATGATGATTTAGGATAATATCGTTAATGGATAAATAGGTTGCGATGGAGGGTCTATATGTCAAACAGATTTGCAGTGATTCTAGCTGCAGGTAAAGGCACACGTATGAAGTCCAAGTTATACAAAGTGCTGCATCCTGTATGTGGAAAACCAATGGTACAACATGTAGTCAATGAAGTATCTCAATTAGGATTGCAGAAACTTGTAACAGTCGTTGGGCATGGTGCTGAAAAGGTACAAGAACAGCTAGGAAACGTAAGTGAGTTTGCATTACAAGCAGAACAACTTGGTACAGCTCATGCTGTCGATCAAGCTGCAAGTGTACTTGCAAATGAAGAGGGAACAACTTTAGTTATTTGTGGTGATACACCTCTAATAACTGCTGAAACGATGGAAGCATTGCTTCAGCAACACGAAGAAGCGGGAGCAATGGCGACGGTACTAACAGCGTACATAGAAGAGCCTGCTGGATATGGCCGTATCGTTCGTAATGAGAATGGTCATGTTGAAAAGATTGTTGAGCATAAGGATGCGAATGAAAAAGAATTAGCTATTAAAGAAATCAATACAGGTACGTATTGTTTTGATAATAAAGCTTTATTTGCTTCACTTTCTAAAGTTTCAAATGATAATGTACAGGGCGAATATTACCTTCCGGACGTTATTGAAATTTTAAAAAATGAAGGTCATATTGTATCAGCTTATCAAACAGAGCACTTCGATGAAACGTTAGGTGTTAACGACAGAGTCGCTCTATCGCAAGCGGAAATTATTATGAAAAATCGTATCAACAGAAAGAACATGGTAAATGGTGTTACAATTATTGATCCAAGTAACACATACATTTCTGCGGATGCAATTATTGGTAGTGATACAGTTCTTCACCCAGGAACGGTTATTGAGGGGAACACTGTAATTGGTTCTGATTGTGAAATTGGACCGCATACAGTAATTCGCGATAGTGAAATTGGAGATCGTACGGTAATTCGTCAATCTACTGTACATGACAGCAAACTTGGTACAGAAGTATCAGTTGGTCCATTTGCACATATTCGCCCAGATTCAGTTATTGGAGATGAAGTGCGCGTTGGAAACTTCGTAGAAATTAAAAAAACTGTTTTTGGTAATAGAAGTAAAGCTTCACACTTAAGTTATATCGGGGATGCACAAGTTGGAGAAGACGTGAATCTTGGTTGTGGTTCAATTACGGTGAACTACGACGGCAAGAATAAATTTAAAACTGTAATTGGTAACGGGGTATTTATTGGATGTAATTCAAACCTTGTTGCTCCTGTAACAGTTGAAGATGGTGCTTATGTGGCAGCAGGCTCTACAATAACAGAGAATGTTCCATCAAAAGCATTATCAGTAGCACGTGCACGTCAAGTTAACAAAGAAGACTATGTTGATCAATTGCTGAATAAGAAAAAATCATAATGTGGAGGGTTAATCTAGATGTCGACTCAATATCTAAATTCTAATTTGAAAGTATTCTCTTTAAACTCTAATAAGGAACTTGCTGAGCAAATCGCAAAGCATATTGGAGTAGGACTAGGAAAATGTTCTGTTGATCGTTTTAGTGATGGAGAAGTTCAAATTAACATTGAAGAAAGTATCCGTGGTTGCGATGTATTCATTATTCAATCTACAAGCTTCCCAGTAAACGAACATATCATGGAATTACTTATTATGATTGATGCATTAAAACGTGCATCTGCAAAAACAATTAATATTGTTATTCCTTACTATGGTTATGCGCGTCAAGACCGTAAAGCGCGTTCTCGTGAACCAATTACATCGAAACTTGTAGCAAACTTGCTTGAAACAGCAGGTGCAACTCGTGTAATCACTCTAGATTTACATGCTCCGCAAATTCAAGGATTCTTTGATATCCCGATCGACCACTTAATGGGTGTACCGATTCTTTCAGACTACTTTGAAGCAAAAGGCCTTAAAGATATCGTAATCGTATCTCCTGATCACGGTGGTGTAACGCGTGCTAGAAAAATGGCGGATCGCCTAAAGGCGCCAATCGCTATTATTGATAAGCGTCGTCCTCGTCCGAATGTATCTGAGGTAATGAACATTATCGGTAACATCGAAGGCAAAACAGCAATTTTAATTGATGACATTATTGATACAGCTGGTACAATTACATTAGCGGCAAACGCTCTTGTTGAGAACGGTGCTTCTGAAGTATATGCTTGCTGTACACACCCAGTATTATCTGGTCCAGCAATTGAGCGTATTCAAAATTCGAATATTAAAGAGTTAGTTGTAACGAACTCTATCGTATTACCAGAAGAGAAGAAAATTGATAAAGTACATGAACTTTCAGTTGCTCCATTAATCGGAGAAGCAATCATTCGTGTATACGAAGAAGAATCTGTAAGTGTATTATTCAATTAATTGGATAGAATGAGACGTAACCAAGCTTGGTTACGTCTTTTCGTATCGAAAAAAGAAAGTAGTGGTACAAGAATGAAATTAATAGTAGGACTTGGGAACCCAGGTAGAGAATATGAATTAACAAGGCATAATATTGGATTTATGGCAATCGATGAACTTGCAAAACGTTGGAGTATTTCTTTGAATGAACAAAAGTTTAAAGGGGTATTTGGCGCAGGTTTTGTTAATGGGGAAAAAGTAATCTTACTAAAGCCACTTACATATATGAATTTATCTGGGGAAAGTATCCGTCCACTCATGGATTATTATAAAATTGATGTCGAGGACTTCATTGTTATGTACGATGATTTAGATATTCCTGTAGGTAAATTACGCCTTCGCATGAAAGGTAGTGCGGGTGGACATAATGGTGTGAAATCAACAATTTCACATTTAGGAACACAAGAATTTCAACGTATCCGCATGGGAATCGATCGTCCGAAAAATGGGATAAAAGTAGTGGATTACGTATTAGGACGTTTTACATCTGAAGAAATATCTGGCGTTAATCAATCCATTGAAAATGCAGCAGATGCATGTGAGGAATGGTTAAATAAACCTTTTCTCCAAATCATGAATACTTTTAATAGTTAAGCGCACAATCTAGAATATTTTATTTTGTTTTATCCCATACTAGTAGCAATTGGATATTTAGGAGGCTAGTATGGAAGGTTATTATTACTGTAGACATTGTGGAAGTAATGTGGGCTCCATTATCGCAGAAAAAGTATATAGCGACGTTTTGTTTCAACTAACAGAGCAAGAAGTAGTGGATATGATTCATTTTCATGAGAATGGAAATATATATATAAAAACGATTTGTGAATCGTGTCAAGAAACGCTCGCATCTTATCCTGAGTATTATGAATATGAAAAATTTCTGCAATAAAATGTTGTCGCTTTGGCATGTCCAAAGCATTTTTCTGTTTTCTTTTTCCAAAATATTTGCATAAAATATAGTAACTTGCTCTTTATGTTGAGAGGAGTTTTGAAAATGATAGGTTTATTAGAGCAATTTTATAAAAATGAAGAAATACAATCGGTTATTAATGGGCTAGAAGATGGGTTGAAAGAACAACTTGTATCGGGTATGGCAACATCCTCTCGTTCATTATTAATGGCAGCTTTATATAAAAAGACAAAGCAATCACAACTTATCGTGACGCACAATTTATACCAAGCACAAAAAGTACATGAAGATTTAGTGGCGTTACTTGGTGAAAAAGATGTTTGGCTATATCCGGTAAATGAATTGATAGCATCGGAGGTTGGTGTTGCAAGTCCAGAATTGAAGGCACAACGTATTGAAGTGTTAAATCGCTTAGCTACAGGAGAGAATGGGATTATTGTAGCGCCAGTTGCAGGGCTGCGTAGGTTTTTACCAATAAAAGAATTATGGAAGCAAAGGCAAATTGAAATCAATCTAGGGCAAGAGATTGATTTAGATGCACTCTTGCATACTTTACATCATATTGGCTACGAGCGTAAGTCAATGGTAGAAGCTCCAGGAGAGTTCAGTTTACGCGGGGGAATATTAGATATTTACCCATTAACGGAAGAATTACCGTTTCGTATTGAATTCTTCGATACAGAAGTCGATTCTATTCGATTGTTTGATGTGGATGAACAGCGTTCTCAAGATAAAAAGGAAAGTGTTAAGTTCGGTCCAGCAACAGAGTTTTTATTTTCACAGGAAGAATTGAAATCGGGAATTAAGCATCTTGAAGAAGGTTTGACTAAGACGATGCAAAAGCTTTCCGATGATAAATTAAAGACTACTGTGCTTGAGACGGTTAGTCATGAAATTGAAATGTTGAAAAACGGGCAGAGTATAGAACAAATGTTTAAATATTTATCTATTTTCTATAAAGAACCTGCTAGTCTGATAGATTATTTACCAGAAAATGGTGTTGTGATTTTAGATGAGATTTCCCGTATTCAAGAAACAGCATCACATCTTGAAACAGAAGAAGCGGAATGGTATATCTCACTTCTTGGCGAAGGAACAATTATTCAGGATTTATCTTTCTCCCACTCGTTTGAGGAGTTTCTTCATAATAAAAAAAGAAGTTTTGTATATTTAACGTTATTCTTACGCCATATAGCACACACACATCCTCAAAATATTGTAAATGTGACATGTAAAACGATGCAAGATTTCCACGGACAGATGCATTTGTTAAAAACTGAAATTGATAGATGGAATGAAGGTAATTTTACGACCGTTGTGCTTGGAACAGATGATGAACGTGTAAAAAAACTACAACATATTTTAAGTGATTATGATATTGATGCAGACATTGTAGAGGCGACAGATATCTTATTGCCTGGAAGGTTACAAATTGCTGTAGGTGATTTACATGCAGGCTTTGAAATGCCGATGCAAAAGTTTGTTGTCATTACTGAAAAGGAGCTTTTTCATAAGAAGGTTAAAAAATCACAACGTAAGCAAAAGTTATCTAACGCTGAACGTATTAAAAGTTATTCGGAATTAAAAGTTGGAGACCATGTAGTTCATGTAAATCATGGTATAGGTAAATTTTTAGGTATTGAGACATTAGAGATTAATGGTGTTCATAAAGATTATTTAAATATTAAATATCAAGGTAATGATAAGTTATACGTTCCAATTGAACAAATTGATCAAGTGCAAAAATACGTAGGGTCTGAAGGTAAGGAACCAAAAGTTTATAAATTAGGCGGAAATGATTGGAAGAAGGTCAAAACGAAAGTTGAAAAATCTGTACAAGACATTGCAGATGACCTAATTAAATTATATGCCGAGCGTGAAGCTTCGAAAGGTTATGCATATACACCAGATACGGCAGAGCAACAAGAGTTTGAATCTTTATTCCCATATCAAGAGACAGAGGATCAATTACGTTCTATTGAAGAGATTAAGAAAGATATGGAACGCGGACGTCCGATGGATAGGCTTCTTTGTGGTGACGTAGGATATGGAAAGACGGAAGTAGCTATTCGTGCGGCATTTAAAGCAATTATGGATGAAAAACAAGTTGCGATTTTAGTACCAACAACAATCCTTGCACAACAACACTATGAAACAATTCGAGAGCGTTTTCAAGATTACCCGATTAATATAGGGTTACTAAGTAGATTCCGCACACGAAAACAACAAAATGAAACGATTAAAGGTTTAAAAGATGGAACGGTGGATATTGTAATCGGAACGCATCGTATTTTATCTAAAGATGTTACTTATAAAGATTTAGGACTTCTTATTATTGATGAAGAACAAAGATTCGGCGTTACACATAAAGAAAAAATTAAACAATTGAAAGCAAATGTTGACGTGTTAACATTAACGGCAACTCCGATTCCACGTACACTTCATATGTCTATGCTTGGTGTGCGCGATTTATCTGTTATTGAGACACCACCAGAGAATCGTTTCCCAGTACAAACATATGTAGTAGAGTATAATCCAGCGTTAATGCGAGAAGCGATAGAGCGAGAGTTAGCAAGAGGCGGTCAAATTTACTTCCTATATAACCGTGTGGAGGATATTGAAAGAAAAGCAGATGAAATTTCGATGTTAGTTCCAGATGCTCGTGTAACATACGCACATGGGAAAATGAATGAAGGTGAATTAGAGTCTGTTATGCTATCGTTTTTAGAAGGGCAGCATGATGTTCTTGTAAGTACAACAATTATTGAGACGGGTGTAGATATTCCGAATGTAAATACATTAATTGTATTTGATGCAGATCGTATGGGACTATCGCAGTTGTATCAGCTTCGTGGTCGTGTTGGGCGTTCTAATCGCGTCGCGTATGCATACTTTGCATACAAACGTGATAAAGTGTTATCGGAAGTTGCAGAGAGGCGTCTGCAAGCAATTAAAGAGTTTACAGAGCTTGGATCTGGTTTCAAAATTGCGATGAGAGACTTATCAATTCGTGGTGCGGGTAATTTGTTAGGGGCAGAACAACATGGATTTATTGATTCTGTCGGATTTGATCTATATTCTCAAATGTTAAAAGATGCAATTGAGCAACGTAGAGGAACAGACGGAGTTGAAAATACCGTTAATGTTGAAATTGATTTAGAAGTAGATGCGTATTTACCGGATGCGTACATTTCAGATAGTAAACAAAAAATTATGATGTATAAACAATTTAGAGGTATTTCTGCAATTGAAGATATTGAAGAGTTGCAGGAAGAGATGATCGACAGATTTGGTGATTATCCACAAGAAGTTGGTTATTTATTACAAATTGCAAACATTAAAGTGTTGGCGATGAAAGAAAAAATTGAGTTAATTAAGCAAAATAAATTTGAAGTAACATTCCTGTTTTCTGAACAAGCGAGCCAAAATATAGATGGTGGAAAATTATTCATGCTAGGAAGTAGTTTTGGCCGTATGATCGGTCTTGGTATGGAGGGGTCACAATTGAAAATTGTGATGAAAACGAATGGATTAGAGACGTCGAAATGGTTAACAATTGCTGAAAATTTATTAAAAGGCTTGCCAGATGTAAAAAAAGAAGTAATAAATGCCTAATATAAGATAAAAAATACAATTCGACGTGCATAGAAGAACTAATGTGTAAAATACTATGTTTAATAGTTGGTGATTTTTACATGAACAGGTAAATTCACCACTTTGATCATCAGTAGAAAGTGAGGCAGCATTAGAATGAAAGCAACTGGAATCGTACGTCGAATTGATGATTTAGGCAGGGTAGTAATTCCGAAGGAAATTCGTAGAACTTTACGTATTCGTGAGGGAGATCCACTAGAAATATTTGTTGATCGCGATGGAGAAGTGATTTTGAAAAAATATTCTCCAATTAGTGAACTAGGTAATTTTGCAAAGGAATATACGGAAGCTTTATACGATAGCTTAGGACATAATGTGCTTGTATGCGATCGTGATTCTATTATCGCAGTAGCAGGCGCATCTAAAAAAGAATACTTAAATAAAAGTGTTGGCGATTTAATTGAGAAGACAATGGAAGAGCGTAAGTCTGTAATTATGACAGATGAAAGCGAAATTTCAATTATTGATGGAGTAACAGAAAAAGTGAGCTCTTATACAATTGGCTCGATTATTGCAAATGGAGATCCAATCGGAGCTGTCGTTATCTTCTCTAAAGAGGCTATTATAAGTGAAGTAGAGCATAAATCAGTAAATACAGCTGCAAGCTTTTTAGCGAAACAAATGGAGCAGTAGCGAAGTGTAATTTCTATAAGTAGCAATCTTTCCTAATTATGATATTTCTATTTGAGAAATTAACTATTTGGAGATATAAGTATATTGAACGAAGGTAGCGCTTTGCTACCTTTTTTCATTGAATATTTTTGCTGTTGAAAGAAGTCAGTGAATGTAAGGAATATGAAGGAGAGCCAGTTTTTCTTTGTGATATAATACGAGGGGTGAGAATAGAAAAAGGAGTTTTCTTGTATGGAAGCGAAGAAGTACCAAGCCTTTTGGCGTGGGGCTATTATATTAACAATCGCAAGTTTTGTTACGAAGGTATTAAGCGCTTTTTACCGTATTCCATATCAAAATATAGCGGGTGATGTTGGTTTTTATATTTACCAACAAATTTATCCGTTTTATGGATTTTGTTTGATTTTAGCTACTTATGGGTTTCCCATTATTATTTCAAAAATGGTCGCAGAAAGATTAGAACGAGGAAAACAAAAAGAAGCAGAAGAAATTATTTGTGTATCTTTTTGGTTTTTATTAGGAATTGGATTTATAGGATTTTTCACATTATTCTTTGGGGCCGAAACAATTGCATCGGCTATGGGCGATATACATTTAGATAAATTATTACGTGTTATTTCGTTTTCATTCCTACTAATGCCATTTTTATCTGTAGCGAGAGGATATTTTCAAGGTTTCAATAATATGATGCCGACGGCTGTTTCGCAAGTAATTGAACAAACGATTCGTGTTTCTATTATTGTATTTTTATCACTATTCCTTATTGCTCATGGATTTGATTTATATACAGTTGGTGCGGGTGCCATGCTAGGTTCAATTGCAGGCGGGCTTATTGGGATTATCGTACTTTTACTTTATATGCGTCATGATTTCCATGCTATTTTCTTCAAAAGATGGAAGGGAATTAGAAATAAAAAAGGGATTGTTCGAATCCTTTTTTGGCAGGGATTAGCGATTTGTGTTAGTAATTTAGTCCTTATTTTTATACAAATGGCGGATTCTATTTCCTTGTATACTTTGCTTATTCGTGCGGGAGAGCAAGTTGAAAATGCAAAGGTACTAAAAGGTGTTTATGATAGAAGTATCCCGCTTATGCAATTAGGTACTGTTGTGACAACTTCTTTCTCATTGTCACTTATTCCTATTATTACAGCGGCGAAAGAAAGAGGAGATCTTTCATTTATTCAAGAAAAGGTAAAGTTAGCAATGAAAATAACATTTGTTATTGGATCTGCAGCTGCTATTGGATTAACTTGTATTATTCAACCTACAAATATTATGTTGTTTGAAAATAGTGATGGATCAGATGTGTTATCGATTTTATCTTTATCTATTTTATTTAGTTCATTGTCAATTACAACTGCTTCCATTTTGCAAGGAGTGGGACAAACATTAAAACCAGCAATATTCGTTGTATTTGGAGGTTGTTTGAAGTTAGTTTTAAACTATATATTAATGCCGTATTTTGGTGTAAAGGGAGCTGCAATTGCAACTTTAGTTGCGCTTATTGTAATTGCCTTGCTAAATAGTGTGTTACTTATGCGAGCTGTATCGGAGCCGCTTATTGATAGGCGGAATATGTTAGGTGTAGCTATTAGTGGTATCGGTATGGGGTTTGTATTAATAATCTTTATGCGTATGTTACGAATGTCCGGATTAGTAATTGATACAGGACATAGAGGAATTGCGACGCTTGAAGCGCTGTTAGGTGTAGCTATCGGTGGATTAGCATATATGTTTTTAATTTTAAAATTACGTGTATTTACAAAAGAAGAATTAGGAAACGTTATGAAACAAGAGAAAAAAGAAGGTTCATTGAAGAAGAGTGGATAGAGGTGACTGGTTGTGAGTGGAATCATTACTATTTTAGGATTAGGTGCTGGTGAGTTAGATCAGTTAACAATGGGTGTATATCGAAAGATAAAAGAAGCAGACCATATGTTTGTTAGAACGAAGGAGCACCCAGTTATAGAAGAATTGGAGAAAGAAGCTATAAAGTATACGGCCTTTGATAATGTATATGAGGCACATGATACATTTGAAATCGTATATGAAACAATTGCGAATACATTGCTAGAACAAGCTAAAGGCGCAGAAATTATTTATGCTGTTCCAGGTCATCCGCTTGTAGCAGAAAGAACAGTTCAGCTACTTTTGGAAAAAGGAGAAGCAGCAAATATTGAAGTGCGAATTGAAGGTGGACAAAGTTTCCTTGATCCGATGTTCGCAAGTCTAAAAATTGATCCGATTGAAGGGTTCCAATTAATTGATGCTACATCATTTGAAAGAGGACAATTAGAATTACGTCAACATTTAATCTTTTGCCAGGTGTATGATGCATTCGTTGCTTCAGATGTGAAGCTAACGTTAATGGAGATTTTGCCAGATGATTACGAAGTGTATATCGTAACAGCTGCAGGGACTTCATTCGAGCAAGTGAAAAAGGTATCGTTATACATGTTAGATCACGAAACAGAATTAAATAATTTAACGAGTGTGTATGTACCGCCAGTTAAGGAACGTGCGTCCTTATATCAGCAATTTGATGTGCTTAGAGCAATTATTGCTGATCTTCGTGGACCGAATGGTTGCCCATGGGATAAAAAGCAAACTCATCAATCTTTAAAGAAATACTTAATTGAAGAAGCGTATGAAGTGCTAGAAGCAATTGATGAAGAGGATGATGATCATTTAGTAGAAGAACTAGGTGATATATTATTACAAGTTATGCTTCATGCCCAAATTGGAGAGGATGAAGGTTGGTTCTCTATAGATGATATTATTCGGACTTTAGCTGAGAAAATGGTTCGTCGTCATCCGCATGTGTTTGGGGATACGGATGTAAATAATGCTGATGAAGTGATTGCAAATTGGGAAGAAATTAAAAAACAAGAAAAGGGATTCGTGAAAGAATCTGTTTTAGCGGGTATTCCAAAAAGCTTGCCACAACTAATGCGTGCTTATGAAATTCAGAAGAAAGCTGGAAAGGTTGGATTTGATTGGGTTGATGTGCAGCCGATGATAGAGAAGGCCTTAGAAGAATGGCAAGAATTCCAACAAGAAGTTGTAAACATGGATGAGAAAAAGATGCTAGGTGAATTTGGTGATTTACTATTTGCATTTGTGAATATAGCTCGTCATTATAAATTAGATCCAGAAGAAGCGTTACGTTCAACTAATGAGAAATTTATGGATCGCTTTTTATACATGGAAGCAAAAGTAGCTGAAATGAATAAGGAAATGCAAGATTTATCATTAGAACAGTTAGATATTTTATGGGAAGAGGCAAAACAAACAGAGCGTTAATAGGGGGATTTGATATGCGTCTAGATAAATTTTTGAAAGTATCACGTTTAATTAAAAGAAGAACATTAGCAAAAGAAGTGTCTGACCAAGGAAGAATTTCGATTAATGGCCAAGTGGCAAAAGCGAGTTCAGATGTGAAGGTAGAGGATGAATTAACAATTCGTTTCGGGCAAAAAATAGTAACTGTGAAAGTAAATGAATTGAAAGAAACAACTAAAAAAGAAGATGCAGCAAACATGTATAGTCTCGTTCGTGAGGAAAAGGTGAAAGCGGAAGAAGGCTTGTTCTAAAATAGGTTAGCCCTTCATACATTACTATTAGCTAGTATAAAGCTATGGGGGGATTTTCGTGAATAATGGTTACTCACCTATGTCTTCTAATCAACAAAATGTTTCGGTAGAGCATGATATTATTATGCGTGGCAGGCGTGTAATTGATATTACCGGTGTAAAGCAGGTAGAGAGTTTTGATAGCGAAGAGTTTTTACTCGAGACTGTAATGGGTTTTTTAACAATTCGTGGTCAAAATTTGCAAATGAAGAATTTAGATGTAGAAAAGGGTATTGTATCAATTAAAGGGAAAGTTCATGAAATGCTGTATATTGATGAGAATCAAGGGGAGAAAACTAAAGGCTTCTTTAGTAAGCTGTTTAAATGAGCCTAACAATTCAGTTGTATACAATGCTTTCGATGATTGGAATGGGTGCTTGGATTGGTGCTTCTTTAGATACATACCAACGGTTTTTAAAGCGCCAAGAGCGTAAACGTTGGCTTGTATTTATACATGATATACTATTTTGGATTGTCCAAGCATTATTCGTTTTTTATGTATTACTGCGTGTAAATGAAGCCGAACTACGTATATATGTATTTTTGGCGTTACTATGTGGTTTTGCAGCATATCAAAGCTTATTGAAAGCACTATACATGAAGATGTTAAATTTTCTCATCTATATTTTTGTACAAACAACACAATTTTTTGTTCGAATTATACAGCTACTCATGATAAAACCTGTTATTATTATAGCACAGCTATTTATTGCATTTATATTATTCTTATTTCGTATACTGCTTTCAATTGGACATGTGTTATGGAAAATGGTGATTTGGATATTACTTTTCATATGGAAAGTTTTTTTCTCGCCTGTTCGGTTTATTGCTTCGCTCATATGGAAACTTCTCCCTAATCGTGTTAAACTTTTTATAATGAAGCATGTAGGGTTCCTGCAATATGTAGCAAAATTGAAGGGACATATCTTCCAATTATGGGTGCGTATAAAAAAGAAGTTAGGGGGACCTCGGAAATGAGGGAACTGAGACAAAGAACAATCGACAAACAGAGTCCAAATCCTGTTAAAGAACATATAATACAAACGGATGAGAACAGGAAGCGACTTTATCGCCGTTTAGCGGTTTTTCTTGTCTTTGCTTTTACAATTATTGCTAGTATTAGTGTGACGTTTTATCAACAAAACAGTTCCATTAAAGCAAAAGAAGCAAAAGTTAAGGACATGAAAAAAGAACTGGATTCATTAACGAAAAAAGAAAAGAATCTAAAAGATGAAGTTCAAAAGTTGAATGATGAAGAGTACGTTTTAAAGATTGCTAGAAGGGATTATTTCTTCTCCGGAAAAGGGGAGATAATTTTTCCTGTTTCTAAGTAGAGTATGTCTTATTGACACTGTATTTTAGGATTATATATAATAAAGTAAAATTTGACTTTTTAACCACTAAGGAGGAGCATTTTTTTTATGTCAATCGAGGTAGGCAGCAAGTTACAGGGTAAAGTAACAGGTATTACAAATTTTGGGGCTTTTGTGGAGCTGCCAGAAGGCTTAACAGGTCTTGTTCATATTAGTGAAGTTGCTGATAATTATGTGAAAGATATTAACGATCACTTAAAAGTAGGCGACCAAGTAGAAGTAAAAGTTATCAATGTTGAAAAAGATGGCAAAATTGGCCTATCTATTAAGAAAGCGAAAGAACGTGAAAAAACAGAAGGAGATCGTCCACGCGGTGAATACCAACGTGGTGGTGATCAACAACGTTCTGGACGTCCACAACGTAATAATCGTTCTTCCAACAGAGATAACCGCGGTGGCGGTAACGAACGAGCTCCAAAAGAAACATTTGAGCAAAAGATGGCACGCTTTTTAAAAGATAGTGAAGATCGTTTAACTTCTTTAAAGCGTAACACAGAATCTAAACGTGGTGGCCGTGGCGCACGTCGCGGATAATAAGTCCGTTTAATTCTTAACATATAGAGAGGTACCCAGAGTAATTACTCGGGTACTTTTTTATGTGAGAGAATATATTTTTAAAAAAGTTTTTGAGATGTATTGACTTTAAAATATATCTGATGTAATATACTAATTGTCCGTTAAATACGACGACATGGCGGTGTAGCTCAGCTGGCTAGAGCGTACGGTTCATACCCGTGAGGTCGGGGGTTCGATCCCCTCCGCCGCTATATTTAATTTAACGGCCCGTTGGTCAAGTGGTTAAGACACCGCCCTTTCACGGCGGTAACACGGGTTCGAATCCCGTACGGGTCATCTAAAAAGATCATGCAAATTTGCATGGTCTTTTTTTGTTAAATATAAATTAAGACGTACAATACTTCTACAAAATCACCCTATATTTTCTGAACATTCTTTCAACTCACTTTAAATAAATTAAATACTATGTATATATGTAGATTTATTTCGAATAAAAAGTCGAACGATTATAAAAGTCAAAACTGTTGTTTTGACAAAAAAACCAATAATCATCTTTTATAATAACAGTAATTAAACTATGCAGGTGGTGTTAAAAATATGCCTAAAGCAGGAAGGAATACTATGAATACAAGTGCATTGGCGATGAATGAAAGTCAGCTTGGAACAATAAAGTGGACGAGTAAGTTGCGAATGAAGTTTGAAAAAGTTTTCTTTAGATGGGGATTCATTATTGCTGTTATTGGTTTTCTTTTGGGACGAGCATATATATTAACAAACATTTTACCGTTTGCATTGCCGTTTTTTGCTGCTGTTTATGTTATGAAGCGAGATAAAATGCCGCTCGCGTTCTTAGCCCTAATGGGGGGAGCACTTTCAGTTTCAATAGATAATTTATTTTTTACTTTTGCATCTATCTTTACCTTCTTTATTTATAATATCTTCTTTAGTCGGTTTACACGTAAAACTGTTGGACTTGTACCATTCCAAGTATTTATCTCCGCATTAACCGCACATTTAGTTGTTGTATATTTTGCACAGCAAACCGTCACCATGTATGATCTGCTCGTCAGTACGATCGAAGCGGGGCTTAGCTTCGTATTAACGATGATATTTTTACAAAGTGTTCCGCTTTTAGTGGAAAGGAAAGGGAAGCAACAAGCGTTAGAAACAGAAGAAATTGTTTGTTTAATTATATTACTAGCATCTGTTTTAACGGGCACAACGGATTGGTTTGTTTATGATGCTTCTATTCAACATATTTTCACTAGATATTTAGTATTAGTATTTGCCTTTATTGCAGGGGCAGCTACAGGGTCCACGGTAGGAGTTGTCACTGGGTTAATATTAAGTTTAGCAAATGTGGCGAGCTTGTCTCAACTTAGTCTCCTTGCCTTTTCAGGATTGCTTGGGGGATTGTTAAAAGAAGGGAAGCGTATAGGAGTTAGTTTAGGTTTATTAATTGGTACAAGCTTAATTACATTATATGTAGACAAGCAAACAAGTATTGTAACAACTTTAATTGAATCTGGTGTAGCGATTGTTTTCTTCTTATTAACACCGAAGCTTGTTATGGATCGTATTGCTAAATTTATGCCGGGTACACAGGAACATTCACAGGATCAACAACAATATTTAAGAAGAGTGCGCGATGTTACAGCAAACAAAATCAATCAATTTGCTAATGTATTTGCTGCTTTGTCTAATAGCTTTTCTGTATACGGGTATGTGGAGGAGGAAGATAAAGAAACAGAAGCTGATTTATTTTTAAGTACAATTACTGCAAAAACATGTCAAACATGTTTTAAGAAGGATCAATGTTGGGTAGTTAATTTTGATAAAACATACGATTATATGAAACAAATAATGAGTGAAACAGAAGAAGGAACGCTGCAGCATAATCGGAAGTTAGTTCGTGAATGGGACAAGCATTGTGTGAGAGGGAAGAAAGTAACGGATTTAGTAGCGGGTGAATTAGATCACTTCTATGAGGGGCAGAAATTAAGAAAACAAATGAAGGAAAATCGTAGAATTGTAGCGGAGCAATTACTAGGTGTATCAAAAGTGATGGAGGATTTCGCTAAGGAGATACAACGAGAAAGAGAGAACCATCAAGCGCAGGAGGAGCAAATTTTACAAGCGTTTCGTGATTTTGGTGTCGAAGTGGAGCATGTTGATATTTATTGTTTAGATAGAGGAAGTATTGATATTGAAATGTTGATTCCGGCTGCATCTAATGAACATGGGGAATGTGAGAAGTTGGTTGCTCCAATGCTTTCAGATATTTTAAAAGAGAATATCGTCGTTAAGCATGAAGAGAAATCCTCATATCCAAATGGGCACAGTTTAATATCATTTGGTTCAGCGAAGACATATTCTCTTGATACAGGATTGGCCACAGCTGCAAAAGGTGGTGGGTTTATTTCAGGTGATTCCTACGCGATGATGGATTTGAGCGTTGGTAAATATGCACTTGCGATTAGTGATGGTATGGGAAATGGACAAAGGGCTCATATGGAGAGTAGGGAAACGGTAAAATTATTACAAAAGATACTTCAATCAGGTATTGATGAAGAAATAGCGATTAAGTCCATCAATTCGATTCTTTCTTTAAGGACGACAGAGGAGATGTATACAACGCTTGACTTGGCTATGGTAGATTTGCGGGATGCGAGTGCGAAGTTTTTAAAGATTGGATCGACGCCGAGTTTTGTTAAACGCGGAAATAATATTTTGAAAATTGAGGCAAGTAATTTGCCGATGGGAATCATTGAAGATGTTGAAGTTGATGTGGTTGGTGAGCAATTAAAAACGGGTGATCTTCTTATCATGATGAGTGACGGCATCTTTGAGGGAGCGCAACATGTGGAGAATCACGAATTATGGATAAAACGTAAAATTAAAGAACTACAAACAGAGGACCCACAGGAAATCGCTGATATTATTATGGAAGAAGTAATTCGCTCTGGTGATGGTTATATAAATGATGATATGACTATTGTGGTGGCGAAAGTAAAGAAAAATATGCCGAAGTGGGCTACGATTCCAATAGTAGGAATGCAGGCGCAATAAAATAATCAAAAAACCTAGGTAGATGCCTAGGTTTTTTTGATTAAAAAGGTAATGTGATTACTTTGTTAAATATACAGGAGGGATGTAAGATAAAAATATGGATTTTGTACATCTTTTTTTTGCACAATGTTTGTAAAAGTTGTACCATTATATACAAGGTAACTAATGTTGTTGTTCTTGTTTAATGAAAGGTGATTGCGAAGTTGAAAGATGCATTTGTTGAAAAAGTAGATGACTTTGTAAAGCAGCATGATGTATTAAAGAAACATTCAACAATTGTTGTAGGGGTTTCTGGTGGTCCTGACTCTTTGGCTCTTTTATATTATTTGTTAGAAAAAAGGGCAGAAAAACAGCTAGAAATTGTAGTAGCACATGTGGACCATATGTTTAGAGGTAATGAATCTTATGAGGATTTACAGTTTGTACAGGGTCTTTGCAAAGAGCTAGGAGTTATTTGTGAAACGCTAAGGATTAATGTGTCGCAATATCAACAGCAATATGGAATGAATGCACAAGTTGCAGCTAGAGAATGCAGATATGCATTTTTGGAAAGAATAATGAAGAAATATGATGCGAGATATGTAGCTCTTGGTCACCATGGAGATGATCAAGTAGAGACGATTTTAATGCGCCTTGTACGAGGGAGTACTCCGAAAGGATACGCAGGAATTGCAGTGAAGCGATCTTTTCATAATGGATATTTAATTAGGCCGTTACTTGGGGTAACTAAGGAAGAAATTGTTGATTACTGTAATAAATTAAAAGTTATTCCGCGTATAGATCCGAGTAATAAAAAAGAAGTATATACAAGGAATCGATTACGTAAATATGTCCTTCCTTATTTGAAAGAAGAAAATCCACAAATGCATGAGAAATTCCAAAAATTTAGCGTGCAGATGCAAGAGGATGAGGCTTATTTGCAGGAATTAGCTTTTGAGAAAATGAATAAAGTAATTACAAAAAAAAGCGATAAACAAATTAGCTTATCAATTCCTGCCTTTGAATCCATGTCTATGCCTTTACAAAGAAGAGGGATTCAACTAATATTAAACTATCTTTATGAATATAAGATTCCATCTTCGCTTTCTTCTATACATATTGACAAGGTGATTGAATTTTTTAAGCGGGCACAACCTTCAGGTTCACTAGATTTTCCAGGTGGTTTGAAAATTGTTCGCACATACGAAGAATGTGGTTTTGGATTTAAACAAGAAATTGTTTCTCCTTTTTCGCAAGATTTATCAGTACCTGGGACAATTATATTGCCGAATGGGGATAAACTTGTAACAGAGGTGAGCGAAGATATACCGAGTAACATGAATGAAACAGTATTTGTTGCTAAGTATAATGATATATCGTATCCACTTCGTATTCGGTCTAGGGAAAATGGAGATCGCATGTCAATGCAAGGTATGGATGGTACAAAAAAGATAAAAGCTGTTTTTATCGAAGCGAAAGTACCAAAAGAAAAAAGAGAAGAATGGCCGATCGTTTGTGACGCAAGTGGAAATATTATTTGGGTACCCTTGTTGAAACGATCTGCGTTTGCTACTTCGAAAGAGCTAGCAAAGAAGGGTAAATACATGATTATTCACTACAAAAGCAAGGAGTCTTCCGGGAGGATAATGAAATGATGAATCAAGATATCGAAAAAGTATTAATTTCTGAAGAACAAATACAAGAAAAGGTGCACGAACTAGGTGCAGTTATTGCAGAGGATTACAAAAATACAGTACCTCTTGCGATTGGTGTACTAAAGGGTGCAATGCCATTTATGGCGGATTTATTAAAGAGAACAGATACATATCTTGAAATGGATTTTATGGCTGTATCTAGCTACGGTCACTCTACAGTTTCGACAGGCGAAGTAAAAATCTTAAAAGATCTTGATACTTCGGTAGAAGGTCGCGATATTTTAATCGTTGAAGATATTATTGATAGCGGTCTTACACTAAGCTATTTAGTGGATCTGTTTAAATATCGTAAAGCGAAATCTGTAAAAATTGTTACTTTATTAGATAAGCCAACAGGCCGTAAGGTTGATCTGAAAGCAGATTATGTTGGATTTACTGTTCCTCATGAATTTGTTGTAGGATATGGATTAGATTATAAAGAGCAGTACCGTAATCTTCCTTATGTAGGAGTATTAAAACCAAGTGTTTACTCAAATTAATTAAATATAGGCGTTACAATTGTATAGGAAATTTTTTTTATGTTACGATTTACTATAGTGTTTATGCCGTGAGAGGAGGTTAGGAATGAATCGTATCTTCCGTAATACCATCTTTTATTTACTGATATTCTTAGTAGTAATTGGAATCGTGAGCTATTTTAATGGTTCGACGCAAAAAACGACATCAGTTAGCTACGATAAATTCATTACTCAACTTGAAAAAGGTGAAGTGCGTAATGTGCAGCTTCAACCGAAAAATGGTGTGTTTGAGGTAAAGGGACAATTCAAGACTTCTAGCCAAGGAGAACAATTTGTTACTTATGCACCAAATACTGAGGAATTACAAAAGAAAATTAATGATAAAGCGCAAGGGGCTGAAGTTAAGTATCAACCAGCAGAAGAAACAAGTGCTTGGGTAACGTTCTTTACTTCTATCATTCCGTTTGTCATTATCTTCATTTTATTCTTCTTCTTATTAAACCAAGCTCAGGGCGGCGGTAGCCGTGTTATGAACTTCGGGAAAAGTAAGGCGAAGCTATACAATGATGAAAAGAAAAAAATTCGTTTCAGAGATGTTGCTGGAGCGGATGAAGAGAAACAAGAACTTGTTGAGGTAGTTGAATTCTTGAAAGACCCTCGTAAGTTCGCTGAAGTTGGTGCCCGTATTCCGAAGGGTGTTCTATTAGTGGGACCTCCAGGTACAGGTAAAACTTTACTAGCACGTGCTGTTGCAGGTGAAGCAGGCGTTCCGTTCTTCTCTATTAGTGGTTCTGACTTCGTAGAGATGTTCGTCGGTGTCGGTGCATCCCGTGTACGTGATTTATTTGAAAATGCAAAGAAAAATGCTCCTTGTATCATTTTCATTGATGAAATTGATGCAGTGGGACGTCAACGTGGCGCGGGTCTTGGCGGTGGTCATGATGAGCGTGAACAAACGTTGAACCAATTGCTTGTTGAAATGGATGGATTCGGTGCAAACGAAGGTATTATTATCATCGCTGCGACAAACCGTCCTGATATTCTTGATCCAGCGTTATTACGTCCAGGTCGTTTTGACCGTCAAATTACAGTAGATCGTCCAGATGTAAATGGTCGTGAAGCTGTACTTAAGGTACACGCTCGTAATAAACCGCTTGATGAGAATGTCAACTTAAGAGCAATTGCAACTCGTACACCAGGATTCTCTGGTGCCGATCTTGAAAACTTATTAAACGAAGCTGCTTTAGTAGCTGCGCGTCAAGATAAGAAGAAAATTGATATGAGTGACATCGATGAAGCGACGGATCGTGTTATTGCAGGTCCAGCTAAGAAAAGTCGCGTTATCTCTGAAAAAGAACGTAATATCGTTGCATTCCATGAGGCTGGCCATACTGTAATTGGTGTTGTTCTTGATGAAGCAGATATCGTTCATAAAGTAACAATTGTCCCTCGTGGTCAAGCTGGTGGATATGCGGTAATGCTTCCGAAGGAAGATCGTTACTTCATGACAAAACCAGAGTTACTTGATAAAATCACTGGTTTACTTGGTGGTCGAGTAGCTGAGGAGATTGTATTTGGTGAAGCAAGTACAGGTGCTCACAACGACTTCCAACGTGCGACTGGTATTGCAAGACGTATGGTTACAGAATTCGGGATGAGTGATAAGCTTGGACCGATGCAATTTGGTAGCTCACAAGGTGGTCAGGTATTCTTAGGAAGAGACTTCCATTCAGAACAAAACTACAGTGATGCAATCGCGCATGAAATTGATGTGGAAATGCAAATAATTATTAAAGACTGTTATGCTCGCGCGAAACAAATTCTTACTGAAAAACGAGATAAGCTTGATATTATCGCAAAAACGTTACTTGAAGTAGAAACATTAGATGCAGAGCAAATTAATCATTTATATGATTATGGCAGATTACCTGAGCGTCCAACATCTTCAGATGATGTGAAAGTAAACATCAATATGAAGAAAGACGATGAAGATACAGAAGATAAGTAAGAAAAAAAGGAGTGACAATAGTCACTCTTTTTTTTGTGGAATGAATTTAAGTGGCAAAAAAAATTGAATGAAACTATTATTAAAAATTGAAATAGAGAGTAATCTTTTTGTACAATGATGAGTATAGAAAAACTGATTATATAAGTATGTGTGATATGATGTTTTTGTAAGTTTTATACATACTGCGCAAATATAGATTAAATAAGATAAGTGGTGAGAATATGATTTTTGTATTGGATGTAGGGAACACAAATGCGGTACTAGGTGTGTTTGAAGAGGGGGAACTTCGTCAGCATTGGCGCATGGAAACAGATCGTCATAAAACAGAAGATGAGTATGGGATGCTTGTAAAGCAGTTACTTGAGCATGAAGGTCTTTCTTTTGAAGATGTGAAAGGTATTATTGTGTCTTCAGTCGTACCGCCAATTATGTTCGCTTTAGAGCGTATGTGTGAAAAGTATTTTAAAATTAAACCGCTTGTAGTGGGGCCTGGGATAAAAACTGGCTTGAATATTAAATATGAAAATCCACGTGAAGTAGGCGCGGACCGAATTGTAAATGCAGTAGCAGGAATCCACTTATATGGAAGTCCGCTTATTATTGTTGATTTTGGTACGGCTACTACATATTGTTATATTAACGAAGAGAAGCATTATATGGGTGGCGTCATTACGCCGGGAATTATGATTTCGGCAGAGGCTTTATATAGCAGGGCAGCAAAGCTTCCTCGTATTGAAATTACAAAACCGGGTAGTGTTATCGGGAAGAATACAGTAAGTGCAATGCAATCAGGTATTCTTTATGGATACGTTGGACAAGTGGAAGGTATTGTTAAGCGTATGAAGGAAGAAGCTAAGCAAGAACCGAAAGTTATTGCAACAGGTGGATTAGCAAAATTAATTTCAGAAGAATCAAATGTAATTGATATTGTAGATCCGTTTTTAACGTTAAAAGGTTTGTATATGTTATATGAGCGTAATGCAAATTTACAACATGAGAAGGGTGAATAAATAAGTATGAAAGATTATTTAGTAAAAGCGTTAGCGTTTAATGGAGAGGTTCGTGCTTATAGTGTACGTACAACAAATACAGTAAGTGAGGCGCAAAAGCGTCATGATACATGGAGAACAGCTTCAGCGGCACTTGGTCGTTCTTTAACTGCGGGTACAATGATGGGTGCTATGTTAAAAGGCGAGCAGAAGTTAACGATTAAAGTAGAGGGTAACGGCCCGATTGGTCCTATCTTAGTCGATGCTCATGCAAATGGGGATGTACGTGGTTATGTAACGAATCCGCATGTTGATTTTGAAGGGACGGAACAAGGGAAATTACGTGTATATCAAGCGGTAGGTACAGAAGGATTTGTAACGGTAATTAAAGATATCGGTATGCGTGAACCGTTTATTGGTCAATCTCCCATTGTTTCAGGAGAACTAGGGGAAGATTTCACATATTATTTCGCGGTTTCTGAGCAGACGCCTTCTTCTGTAGGTGTTGGTGTTCTTGTAAATGGAGATGATAGCGTATTAGCGGCGGGTGGATTCATTCTTCAAATTATGCCAGGTGCGCAGGAAGAAACAATTTCATTTATTGAAGAGCGTCTTCAACAAATCCCGCCAGTATCACAATTAATCGAACAAGGTCTTTCTCCAGAAGAATTACTGTATGAAGTGCTTGGAGAAGATAAAGTGAAAGTGCTAGAAACAATGGATGTTCAATTTAATTGTACATGTTCACGTGAGCGTATTGAAAGTGTGCTAATTAGTTTAGGTAAAGCGGAGTTAGAACAAATTCGTGCAGAAGAAGAAGAGACGGAAGTTCACTGTCACTTCTGTAATGAACGACATAAATTCGCTAAAGAAGATATTACAAGTCTAATTGAGAAGCTGTAATAAAGAAGTTTAGGTGGAGAATCAGCCGCCCAAATAGATTGACAAACAGGGAATTTTCTGACAAAATCTAAATATAGATAAAACCAATAAAAATACTCGGTGTTAGGAGTGACAGGAATGCGAGTGGCACAATCAGTTTCAGAATTAATCGGGAAAACGCCGATCGTTAAGTTGAACCGCATCGTAGAATCAGACAGCGCAGATGTATATTTAAAATTAGAATTTATGAATCCGGGGAGCAGTGTTAAAGATCGTATCGCGTTAGCTATGATTGAAGATGCTGAAAATAAAGGATTATTAAAAGAGGGCGATACAATCATTGAGCCGACAAGTGGTAACACAGGTATTGGCTTAGCGATGGTAGCAGCTGCTAAAGGATATAAGGCAATTTTAGTAATGCCAGAAACAATGAGTATTGAGCGTCGTAATTTATTACGCGCTTACGGTGCTGAATTAGTATTGACTCCAGGACCTGAAGGAATGGGCGGAGCAATTCGAAAGGCAACTGAATTAGCAGAAGAACATGGGTACTTTATACCACAACAGTTCCAAAATCAAGCGAATCCAGAAATCCATCGTATAACAACAGGTCCAGAAATTGTTGAACAGATGGGGGATCAATTAGATGCTTTTATCGCAGGTATTGGTACAGGTGGAACAATTACAGGTGCCGGTGAAGTGCTGAAAGAGGCTTATAAAGATATCAAAATTTACGCGGTAGAACCTGCGGATTCACCAGTATTATCTGGTGGAAAGCCAGGACCACATAAGATCCAAGGAATTGGAGCGGGGTTTGTTCCGGAGACATTGGATGTAGAGGTATATGATGAAATTATTCAAGTGAAAACGGAGCAAGCGTTCGAATATGCGAGAAGAGTGGCTAAAGAAGAAGGTATTTTAGTTGGTATCTCTTCGGGAGCAGTCGTTTATGCAGCGACAGAAGTTGCGAAGAAATTAGGTAAAGGGAAAAAGGTACTTGTTATTATCCCAAGTAACGGTGAACGATATTTAAGTACACCACTTTATCAATTTGAGTCATAAGTGAATGTGATTTGAAAAGCATCCTTAAAAAAGGATGCTTTTTCTTTTTTGATTGGAAAAAGGAAAAGAGTGAATGACTAGAAAACTTCATGTAAAATAAGAAGTAGTATAATTAATTTATTTTCACTAGCCCTCAAGTATAGTCATTCTCTATATAAATAATTTTATGTAGTTTGATTTGATTGGCTTAAGAGGGTGGGATAACAGAAGACGGGGTGTTGATATGCAACGAAGAAAATCTTTAGCGCTTTCTATTCCATATCAGTTAGATTTCTTTAAGCAATATAAATTTCTTTCTCAGGATAAGCCGCAACATATTTTGTTAGAAAGTGGACGTGGTGGTCGTTATAATATTGTTGGGCTGGATCCAGTAGCGGTAATTCAGGGTAAGAATGAGACGTTACATATAAGTGAAAGTGGTAAGGAAACAATAAAGCGAGGGAATCCGTTAGATTTAATGCAAGCGTATATGGAGAAATGGAAAACGGATTATAATCCGGAGTACCCACCTTTTCAAGGTGGGGCAATTGGATACTTTAGTTATGATTGTATCCGTTATATTGAAAAACTTTCTTCTCTTGCGAAGGATGATATTAATATACCTGACATATTCTTTTTGTTATTTGATGACGTGTTTGTGTATGATCAACAGGAGAGAGTGTTATGGATTATTACGCATTATGTAGATGAGTGTGAAGAGGCAGAAGAACGATTAAATGAATGGAAGGGTCTTTGGATGAAAGAAGCCCCCGAAGTGACTATGCCGTTTGAATCTCCTGAAAAGAAAAATGAAGCAGTCGCTTTTACGGAAGAGGGCTTTATGAAGGCCGTTGAACGTATTCAAGAATATATTGGAGCGGGTGATGTGTTTCAAGTAAACTTGTCGACAAGACAAGAAAGAACATTACAAACACATCCACTAGAAATATATACAAGTCTTCGTGAAATTAATCCATCTCCATATATGGGTTACTTGGAGTTTGGAGATTTTCAAATTGTTAGTGCTTCGCCTGAATTGCTAATTAAAAAGCAAGGAAAAGAAGTGAGTACAAGACCGATTGCTGGTACGCGCTCTCGAGGAGCAAGTGAGCAAGAGGATGAAGAATTAGCGAAAGAATTAATTGAAAATGAAAAGGAAAGAGCAGAGCATGTAATGCTTGTGGATTTAGAACGAAATGACTTGGGCCGGGTTTGTAAATATGGCACTGTTGAAGTAGATGAATTTATGGTAATTGAAAAATACTCACACGTTATGCATATTGTTTCTAATGTGCGTGGTGAGGTGGAAGCAGATAAAGATGCTTTCGATTTGGTGAAGGCTGTATTTCCTGGTGGGACAATTACCGGTGCCCCGAAAATACGTACGATGGAAATCATTGAAGAATTAGAACCTGTTCGCCGAGGAATTTATACGGGTTCAATTGGTTGGATTGGTTATTCTGGAGATACGGAATTGAATATTGTAATCCGAACACTACTTGCTAAAGATGGACAAGCGCATGTGCAAGCTGGAGCGGGTATTGTAATTGATTCAAATCCAAAAGATGAATATAAAGAGTCGTTAAAAAAAGCAATCGCTTTATGGCGTGCAAAAGAAAGTAGCGAAGAAACGGTTAGGTGAGAGAAATGATATTAATGATTGATAATTATGATTCTTTTACATTTAATTTAGTGCAATTTCTTGGAGAACTTGGACAAGAGCTTGTTGTTAAGCGTAATGATGAAGTGACTATTTCGGATATTGAGAATATGAAACCAGATTTTTTAATGATTTCGCCAGGTCCATGTAGTCCTAATGAGGCGGGAATCAGTATGGAGGTTATTAAATATTTTGCAGGTAAGCTTCCGATTTTTGGGGTCTGTCTTGGACATCAATCAATTGCGCAAGTATTTGGAGGGGATGTTGTCAGGGCAGAGCGTTTGATGCATGGAAAAACATCTTTAATGCATCATGATGGGCAGACGATTTTTTCTGATATCCCAAATCCATTTACCGCGACACGTTATCACTCTCTTATCGTTAAAAAAGAGACGTTACCGAATTGTTTAGAGATAACATCTTGGACTGAAGAAGGTGAAATTATGGCGCTTCGTCATAAAACGTTGCCGATTGAAGGGGTACAATTCCATCCGGAATCTATTATGACTTCTCATGGGAAAGAGTTGCTACAGAATTTCATTCGCAAATATAGCCCAAGTGTGACATCGTGTTAATTTACGTAAATGGCGCGTATGTAGAAGCGAGTGAAGCGAAAATTTCTCCTTATGACCACGGTTACCTATATGGACTTGGGGTTTTTGAGACATTTCGTATTTATAATGGTCATCCCTTTTTATTGGATGATCATTATGAACGCTTAATGGATGCGCTAGATATATTGCAAATCAAATGGACAATGACAAAAGATGAAGTGATGCTTATTTTAAAGAATCTACTTGTTAAGAATGGGTTAAAGCATGCATATGTGCGCTTAAATGTATCGGCGGGTATAGATGAAATAGGATTACAAACGGAAGTATATGAAGAACCGTCTGTTATTGTTTTTATAAAACCTTTAGCATCTCCAGGGAATGTAGTGGAAAAAGAAGGAGTTATTTTAAAGCAAGTGAGAAATACACCAGAGGGTGCATTTCGCTTGAAGTCCCATCATTATTTAAATAATATTTTAGGGAAACGCGAAATTGGAAATGTTGTGAATAAGGAAGGTATTTTTCTTACCGAAACAGGTTATGTTGCAGAGGGTATTGTTTCGAATCTCTTTTTTGTTAAAGGAGATATTTTATATACTCCTTCATTAGAAACAGGGATTTTAAACGGAATCACTCGTGCGTTTATTATAAAGGCTGCTGAAGAGCTAGATATAGAAGTAAAGGAAGGTTTCTTTACAAAAGATGAATTGCTTTCAGCGGATGAAGTGTTCGTAACGAACTCTATTCAAGAGATTGTCCCTCTTTATCGTATAGAGGAGAAAGATTTCCCGGGTAAAGTGGGAGTGGTTACAAAAAGACTTATGGATCTTTATGGAGTGCAGAGAGAGAGATTGTGGAGCAGAAATGAATTGCGAAGAGGAGATGTGTAGTTTGAAGTGGGATTATGATTTGCGCTGCGGCGAATATACATTGAACTTAAATGAAAAGACATTAATTATGGGGATTTTAAATGTAACGCCAGATTCATTTTCTGATGGTGGGAGTTACAACGAAGTAGATGCTGCGGTGCGACATGCGAAAGAAATGAAAAGTGAAGGTGCCCATATTATTGATATTGGCGGCGAATCTACCCGCCCGGGTTTCGCTAAAGTTTCAGTAGAAGAGGAAATAAAGCGAGTTGTTCCAATGATTCAGGCAGTGTCAAAAGAAGTAAAGCTACCTATTTCTATTGATACGTATAAAGCTGAGGTTGCGAAACAAGCGATTGAAGCTGGTGCTCATATTATTAATGATATTTGGGGAGCGAAGGTGGAACCGAGGATTGCTGAAGTTGCAGCCTATTATGATGTGCCCATTATCTTAATGCATAACCGAGATAATATGAATTACCGCAATTTAATGGCCGATATGATTGCTGATTTGTATGAAAGTATTAAAATTGCTAAAGATGCTGGTGTGCGAGATGAGAATATTATTTTAGACCCAGGTATCGGTTTTGCGAAAACACCTGAGCAAAATTTAGAAGCGATGCGCAATTTAGAACAGTTAAATGTACTGGGTTACCCAGTTCTCTTAGGTACTTCAAGAAAGTCCTTTATTGGCCATGTGTTAGATTTGCCAGTGGAGGAACGTCTTGAAGGAACGGGAGCTACCGTTTGTCTTGGTATTGAAAAGGGCTGTGAGTTTATCCGTGTTCATGATGTGAAAGAAATGGCGCGTATGGCTAAGATGATGGACGCGATGATTGGTAAGGGGGCAAAGTAATTGGATAAAATTTATATCCATGATATGGAGTTTTACGGTTATCATGGTGTATTCCCAGAAGAAAATAAATTGGGTCAGAGATTTAAAGTGGATTTAACGGTGGAGTTGGATTTAAAACGTGCAGGAGAAAGCGACGACTTAGAGTATTCTGTCAATTACGGGGAGCTTTTCGAACTATGTAGAAAAGTGGTTGAAGATAGAACGTATAAGCTTGTAGAGAGTATTGCTGAAAATATCGCTACAGATATATTGAAACAATATGAGAGTATTTCACAGTGTACAATTAAGGTAATTAAACCGGATCCGCCGATACCGGGACATTATCGTGCTGTAGCGGTAGAAATTACGAGAGAACGTCCATGAATAATATAGCGTACATTGCATTAGGTTCCAATATTGGGGAGCGTTATACTTATTTAACTGAAGCAATTCAGTTTTTAAATAAAAACCAGCATATCCAAGTTGATGATGTTTCGTCTGTATATGAAACTGATCCGGTTGGCTATACTGACCAAAATTGCTTTTTAAATTTAGTTATAAAAATTTCTACCAATTTATCACCGCAAGAATTATTGAAAGTAACACAAAAGGTAGAGAATGACCTAGGAAGAAAAAGGGAAATTAGATGGGGCCCGAGGACCATCGACCTTGACATTTTACTATATAATCAAGAAAATATTGAAGCAGAGAATCTGATTGTTCCGCATCCGCGGATGTTCGAAAGAGCTTTTGTTATCGTTCCGTTGTTAGAGATTAATCAAGATATAAAACAAAATATTTCACGTTCACAAGTAGAAGAAATGAAAAGGCGAGAGGGAGTAACGGTATGGAAGCAGAAAAATGGGGAAGACGCATTCGTGCTTTTCGAAAGCTAAAAGGCTATACGCAAGAAGGTTTTGCGAAAGAATTAGGGGTATCTGTATCGGTTTTAGGTGAAGTTGAGAGGGGCAATAGATCACCTTCCCAAGATTTTGTAGTAGAAGTCGCTAAAACATTAAACGTTTCAATAGACGAATTGATGCCAAAGTGACCGTAAAGGAAGGAGTAAGTCGGGTGTTAAAGATTGCAAATATTGAGATGAAAAATCCAGTTGTACTAGCACCGATGGCGGGAGTGTGTAACTCTGCATTCCGTTTGACGGTAAAAGAATTTGGTGCAGGTTTAGTTTGTGCTGAAATGGTAAGTGATAAGGCAATATTACTTAATAACAAAAGAACATTAGATATGTTATATATCGATGAGAGAGAAAAGCCATTAAGTTTACAAATTTTTGGTGGAGAGAAAGAAACTCTTGTAGATGCTGCGAAATACGTAGATAAATATACGACAGCAGACATTATTGATATTAATATGGGGTGCCCAGTACCGAAAATCACTAAGTGTGATGCAGGAGCAAAGTGGCTTTTAGACCCAAATAAAATATATGAGATGGTAGCGGCGGTTGTAGATGCTGTTGAAAAGCCAGTTACAGTTAAAATGCGTATTGGTTGGGATGAAGAACATATTTTCGCAATAGAAAATGCTAGAGCTGTTGAGCGTGCTGGTGGACAAGCGATAGCGGTTCATGGGCGTACACGAGTGCAAATGTATGAAGGTAAAGCGGATTGGAATATTATTAAACAAGTAAAGCAGGCTGTAAATATTCCGGTTATCGGAAATGGTGATGTCGAAACACCACAAGATGCAAAGCGTATGCTTGATGAAATTGGTGTAGATGGTGTTATGATTGGTCGCGCTGCTCTTGGAGATCCGTGGATGATTTATCGTACGGTAAAGTATTTAGAGACAGGTGAGTTAATGCCGGAACCAACAGTGCGTGAGAAAATTGATGTATGTATGTTGCATCTAGATCGTCTTATCGATTTAAAGAACGAAAATGTTGCCGTAAGAGAGATGAGAAAGCATGCAGCTTGGTATTTAAAAGGTGTTCGTGGTAATGCGAGTGTGCGTAATGGTATCAATACTTGCGACACACGTGAGGACCTTGCGAATGTATTAGGTGCATTTGTAGAAGAAGTAGAAGCGAAACAACAAACAATTTATGTTGGTTAATAAGGGGGCATAGGAGATTGACATTCTTCTATACACTTCCTATAATTACGTGAAAGAAAGAAGAACTGCCAGTTAGTTGCTGGCAGTTTTTCTAGTTGAGTAGAAAATGCTATACTGTATATATTGTAAAAATTAATAGAGCTGGAGTGATATTAATATCATGGATAACATGAACCACGAAGAATTAAACGACCAATTGCTTGTTCGTCGTGAAAAGCTACATAATTTACGTGAGCAAGGAATCGATCCGTTCGGTAAACGATTTGAACGCACAAATTCAACAACTGACTTAGTAAGTCTATATGGAGAATTCTCTAAAGAAGAATTAGAAGAGAAAGAAATTACTGTTTCTATCGCTGGTCGTATTATGACAAAACGCGGTAAAGGAAAAGCGGGATTTGCGCATATTCAAGATTTACAGGGGCAAGTTCAAATTTATGTTCGTAAAGATACTGTTGGAGATGAAGAGTACGAATTATTTACGACAGCAGATTTAGGTGACTTAGTAGGTATTGAAGGTAAAGTGTTCAAAACAAACGTTGGAGAACTTTCAGTAAAAGCAATAGGATTTACACTTTTAACGAAATCCCTTCGTCCATTACCGGATAAATACCATGGATTAAAAGATGTTGAACAACGCTATCGTCAACGTTACTTGGACTTAATTACAAGTATGGAAAGCCGTGAAACGTTCGTTACCCGTAGTAAAATCATTCGTGAAATGAGAAGATATTTAGATGACAACGGTTATCTTGAAGTAGAAACGCCTATGATGCACGCGATTGCAGGTGGAGCATCTGCTCGTCCTTTCACTACACACCATAATGCGTTAGATATGGAATTATATATGCGTATCGCAATTGAACTTCATTTAAAACGTCTTATTGTGGGTGGATTAGAAAAGGTTTATGAGATCGGCCGTGTATTCCGTAATGAGGGTGTATCAACTCGTCATAACCCTGAGTTTACGATGATTGAATTATATGAAGCGTACGCTGATTATAATGATATTATGAAACTAACAGAAAATATGGTTGCTCATATCGCGAAAAAAGTATTGGGTACAACAAC
>NZ_CP009692.1:300000-407500 GCF_000832605.1 Bacillus mycoides | reverse complement strand
AAGGTAGCCGTATCGGAAGGTGCGGCTGGATCACCTCCTTTCTATGGAGAATTGATGAACGCAGTTCATCAATAAACGTTGACTTGTTTTGTTTCGTTCAGTTTTGAGAGAACTATCTCTCAAGTTTAAATGTATGTTCTTTGAAAACTAGATAACAGTGTAGCTCATATTTTTTTAATTTTAGTTTGGTTAAGTTAGAAAGGGCGCACGGTGGATGCCTTGACACTAGGAGTCGATGAAGGACGGGACTAACGCCGATATGCTTCGGGGAGCTGTAAGTAAGCTTTGATCCGAAGATTTCCGAATGGGGAAACCCACTATACGTAATGGTATGGTATCCTTACCTGAATACATAGGGTATGGAAGACAGACCCAGGGAACTGAAACATCTAAGTACCTGGAGGAAGAGAAAGCAAATGCGATTTCCTGAGTAGCGGCGAGCGAAACGGAATCTAGCCCAAACCAAGAGGCTTGCCTCTTGGGGTTGTAGGACATTCTATACGGAGTTACAAAGGAACGAGGTAGACGAAGCGACCTGGAAAGGTCCGTCACAGAGGGTAACAACCCCGTAGTCGAAACTTCGTTCTCCCTTGAATGTATCCTGAGTACGGCGGAACACGTGAAATTCCGTCGGAATCTGGGAGGACCATCTCCCAAGGCTAAATACTCCCTAGTGATCGATAGTGAACCAGTACCGTGAGGGAAAGGTGAAAAGCACCCCGGAAGGGGAGTGAAAGAGATCCTGAAACCGTGTGCCTACAAATAGTCAGAGCCCGTTAATGGGTGATGGCGTGCCTTTTGTAGAATGAACCGGCGAGTTACGAGTCCCGTGCGAGGTTAAGCTGAAGAGGCGGAGCCGCAGCGAAAGCGAGTCTGAATAGGGCGTTTAGTACGTGGTCGTAGACCCGAAACCAGGTGATCTACCCATGTCCAGGGTGAAGTTCAGGTAACACTGAATGGAGGCCCGAACCACGCACGTTGAAAAGTGCGGGGATGAGGTGTGGGTAGCGGAGAAATTCCAATCGAACCTGGAGATAGCTGGTTCTCCCCGAAATAGCTTTAGGGCTAGCCTTAAGTGTAAGAGTCTTGGAGGTAGAGCACTGATTGAACTAGGGGTCCTCATCGGATTACCGAATTCAGTCAAACTCCGAATGCCAATGACTAATCCTTAGGAGTCAGACTGCGAGTGATAAGATCCGTAGTCAAGAGGGAAACAGCCCAGATCGCCAGCTAAGGTCCCAAAGTGTGTATTAAGTGGAAAAGGATGTGGAGTTGCTTAGACAACTAGGATGTTGGCTCAGAAGCAGCCACCATTTAAAGAGTGCGTAATAGCTCACTAGTCGAGTGACTCTGCGCCAAAAATGTACCGGGGCTAAATACACCACCGAAGCTGCGAATTGATACCAATGGTATCAGTGGTAGGGGAGCGTTCTAAGTGCAGTGAAGTCAGACCGGAAGGACTGGTGGAAGCGCTTAGAAGTGAGAATGCCGGTATGAGTAGCGAAAGACGGGTGAGAATCCCGTCCACCGAATGCCTAAGGTTTCCTGAGGAAGGCTCGTCCGCTCAGGGTTAGTCAGACCTAAGCCGAGGCCGACAGGCGTAGGCGATGGACAACAGGTTGATATTCCTGTACCACCTCTTTATCGTTTGAGCAATGGAGGGACGCAGAAGGATAGAGAAGCGTGCGATTGGTTGTGCACGTCCAAGCAGTTAGGCTGATAAGTAGGCAAATCCGCTTATCGTGAAGGCTGAGCTGTGATGGGGAAGCTCCTTATGGAGCGAAGTCTTTGATTCCCCGCTGCCAAGAAAAGCTTCTAGCGAGATAAAGGTGCCTGTACCGCAAACCGACACAGGTAGGCGAGGAGAGAATCCTAAGGTGTGCGAGAGAACTCTGGTTAAGGAACTCGGCAAAATGACCCCGTAACTTCGGGAGAAGGGGTGCTTTCTTAACGGAAAGCCGCAGTGAATAGGCCCAAGCGACTGTTTAGCAAAAACACAGGTCTCTGCGAAGCCGTAAGGCGAAGTATAGGGGCTGACACCTGCCCGGTGCTGGAAGGTTAAGGAGAGGGGTTAGCGTAAGCGAAGCTCTGAACTGAAGCCCCAGTAAACGGCGGCCGTAACTATAACGGTCCTAAGGTAGCGAAATTCCTTGTCGGGTAAGTTCCGACCCGCACGAAAGGTGTAACGATTTGGGCACTGTCTCAACCAGAGACTCGGTGAAATTATAGTACCTGTGAAGATGCAGGTTACCCGCGACAGGACGGAAAGACCCCGTGGAGCTTTACTGTAGCCTGATATTGAATTTTGGTACAGTTTGTACAGGATAGGCGGGAGCCATTGAAACCGGAGCGCTAGCTTCGGTGGAGGCGCTGGTGGGATACCGCCCTGACTGTATTGAAATTCTAACCTACGGGTCTCATCGACCCGGGAGACAGTGTCAGGTGGGCAGTTTGACTGGGGCGGTCGCCTCCTAAAGTGTAACGGAGGCGCCCAAAGGTTCCCTCAGAATGGTTGGAAATCATTCGTAGAGTGCAAAGGCATAAGGGAGCTTGACTGCGAGACCTACAAGTCGAGCAGGGACGAAAGTCGGGCTTAGTGATCCGGTGGTTCCGCATGGAAGGGCCATCGCTCAACGGATAAAAGCTACCCCGGGGATAACAGGCTTATCTCCCCCAAGAGTCCACATCGACGGGGAGGTTTGGCACCTCGATGTCGGCTTATCGCATCCTGGGGCTGTAGTCGGTCCCAAGGGTTGGGCTGTTCGCCCATTAAAGCGGTACGCGAGCTGGGTTCAGAACGTCGTGAGACAGTTCGGTCCCTATCCGTCGTGGGCGCAGGAAATTTGAGAGGAGCTGTCCTTAGTACGAGAGGACCGGGATGGACGCACCGCTGGTGTACCAGTTGTTCTGCCAAGGGCATAGCTGGGTAGCTATGTGCGGAAGGGATAAGTGCTGAAAGCATCTAAGCATGAAGCCCCCCTCAAGATGAGATTTCCCATAGCGTAAGCTAGTAAGATCCCTGAAAGATGATCAGGTTGATAGGTTCGAGGTGGAAGCATGGTGACATGTGGAGCTGACGAATACTAATAGATCGAGGACTTAACCATATAATATGAAGCAATGTTATCTAGTTTTGAAAGAATATAAAAAACTTGTTGACTTTCAAAAGTTAATGAGTTATAATAATTCTTGTCTTAAATGAATATAGTCTGGTAATGATGGCAGAGAGGCCACACCCGTTCCCATACCGAACACGGAAGTTAAGCTCTCTAGCGCCGATGGTAGTTGGGACCTTGTCCCTGTGAGAGTAGGACGTTGCCAGGCAATTCGGAGGATTAGCTCAGCTGGGAGAGCACCTGCCTTACAAGCAGGGGGTCGGCGGTTCGATCCCGTCATCCTCCACCATTTAGCCGACTTAGCTCAATTGGTAGAGCAACTGACTTGTAATCAGTAGGTTGGGGGTTCAAGTCCTCTAGTCGGCACCAGTTTTTAATTGTACGAGCCATTAGCTCAGTTGGTAGAGCATCTGACTTTTAATCAGAGGGTCGAAGGTTCGAATCCTTCATGGCTCACCATTTTAATGAAATATGCGGGTGTGGCGGAATTGGCAGACGCACTAGACTTAGGATCTAGCGCCTTTGGCGTGGGGGTTCGACTCCCTTCACCCGCACTTTTAATAAAATAACTCAAACATGTCTTGCGGAAGTAGTTCAGTGGTAGAATACAACCTTGCCAAGGTTGGGGTCGCGGGTTCGAATCCCGTCTTCCGCTCCAATTTTCAGTATGACATGCCGGGGTGGCGGAACAGGCAGACGCACAGGACTTAAAATCCTGCGGTGGGTGACCACCGTGCGGGTTCGACCCCCGCCCTCGGCACCATATGCGCCCGTAGCTCAATTGGATAGAGCGTTTGACTACGGATCAAGAGGTTAGGGGTTCGACTCCTCTCGGGCGCGTTTTTTTCGGGAAGTGGCTCAGCTTGGTAGAGCACCTGGTTTGGGACCAGGGGGTCGCAGGTTCAAATCCTGTCTTCCCGATACTTGTTTGGGGCCTTAGCTCAGCTGGGAGAGCGCCTGCCTTGCACGCAGGAGGTCAGCGGTTCGATCCCGCTAGGCTCCACCAAAAAAGTTCTTTGAAAACTGAACGAAACAAACAACGTGAACGTCAATTTTTATTTTTAGATGCTAGACAAACTAACTTTATTGGAGAGTTTGATCCTGGCTCAGGATGAACGCTGGCGGCGTGCCTAATACATGCAAGTCGAGCGAATGGATTAAGAGCTTGCTCTTATGAAGTTAGCGGCGGACGGGTGAGTAACACGTGGGTAACCTACCCATAAGACTGGGATAACTCCGGGAAACCGGGGCTAATACCGGATAATATTTTGAACTGCATAGTTCGAAATTGAAAGGCGGCTTCGGCTGTCACTTATGGATGGACCCGCGTCGCATTAGCTAGTTGGTGAGGTAACGGCTCACCAAGGCGACGATGCGTAGCCGACCTGAGAGGGTGATCGGCCACACTGGGACTGAGACACGGCCCAGACTCCTACGGGAGGCAGCAGTAGGGAATCTTCCGCAATGGACGAAAGTCTGACGGAGCAACGCCGCGTGAGTGATGAAGGCTTTCGGGTCGTAAAACTCTGTTGTTAGGGAAGAACAAGTGCTAGTTGAATAAGCTGGCACCTTGACGGTACCTAACCAGAAAGCCACGGCTAACTACGTGCCAGCAGCCGCGGTAATACGTAGGTGGCAAGCGTTATCCGGAATTATTGGGCGTAAAGCGCGCGCAGGTGGTTTCTTAAGTCTGATGTGAAAGCCCACGGCTCAACCGTGGAGGGTCATTGGAAACTGGGAGACTTGAGTGCAGAAGAGGAAAGTGGAATTCCATGTGTAGCGGTGAAATGCGTAGAGATATGGAGGAACACCAGTGGCGAAGGCGACTTTCTGGTCTGTAACTGACACTGAGGCGCGAAAGCGTGGGGAGCAAACAGGATTAGATACCCTGGTAGTCCACGCCGTAAACGATGAGTGCTAAGTGTTAGAGGGTTTCCGCCCTTTAGTGCTGAAGTTAACGCATTAAGCACTCCGCCTGGGGAGTACGGCCGCAAGGCTGAAACTCAAAGGAATTGACGGGGGCCCGCACAAGCGGTGGAGCATGTGGTTTAATTCGAAGCAACGCGAAGAACCTTACCAGGTCTTGACATCCTCTGAAAACTCTAGAGATAGAGCTTCTCCTTCGGGAGCAGAGTGACAGGTGGTGCATGGTTGTCGTCAGCTCGTGTCGTGAGATGTTGGGTTAAGTCCCGCAACGAGCGCAACCCTTGATCTTAGTTGCCATCATTAAGTTGGGCACTCTAAGGTGACTGCCGGTGACAAACCGGAGGAAGGTGGGGATGACGTCAAATCATCATGCCCCTTATGACCTGGGCTACACACGTGCTACAATGGACGGTACAAAGAGCTGCAAGACCGCGAGGTGGAGCTAATCTCATAAAACCGTTCTCAGTTCGGATTGTAGGCTGCAACTCGCCTACATGAAGCTGGAATCGCTAGTAATCGCGGATCAGCATGCCGCGGTGAATACGTTCCCGGGCCTTGTACACACCGCCCGTCACACCACGAGAGTTTGTAACACCCGAAGTCGGTGGGGTAACCTTTATGGAGCCAGCCGCCTAAGGTGGGACAGATGATTGGGGTGAAGTCGTAACAAGGTAGCCGTATCGGAAGGTGCGGCTGGATCACCTCCTTTCTATGGAGAATTGATGAACGCAGTTCATCAATAAACGTTGACTTGTTTTGTTTCGTTCAGTTTTGAGAGAACTATCTCTCAAGTTTAAATGTATGTTCTTTGAAAACTAGATAACAGTGTAGCTCATATTTTTTTAATTTTAGTTTGGTTAAGTTAGAAAGGGCGCACGGTGGATGCCTTGACACTAGGAGTCGATGAAGGACGGGACTAACGCCGATATGCTTCGGGGAGCTGTAAGTAAGCTTTGATCCGAAGATTTCCGAATGGGGAAACCCACTATACGTAATGGTATGGTATCCTTACCTGAATACATAGGGTATGGAAGACAGACCCAGGGAACTGAAACATCTAAGTACCTGGAGGAAGAGAAAGCAAATGCGATTTCCTGAGTAGCGGCGAGCGAAACGGAATCTAGCCCAAACCAAGAGGCTTGCCTCTTGGGGTTGTAGGACATTCTATACGGAGTTACAAAGGAACGAGGTAGACGAAGCGACCTGGAAAGGTCCGTCACAGAGGGTAACAACCCCGTAGTCGAAACTTCGTTCTCTCTTGAATGTATCCTGAGTACGGCGGAACACGTGAAATTCCGTCGGAATCTGGGAGGACCATCTCCCAAGGCTAAATACTCCCTAGTGATCGATAGTGAACCAGTACCGTGAGGGAAAGGTGAAAAGCACCCCGGAAGGGGAGTGAAAGAGATCCTGAAACCGTGTGCCTACAAATAGTCAGAGCCCGTTAATGGGTGATGGCGTGCCTTTTGTAGAATGAACCGGCGAGTTACGATCCCGTGCGAGGTTAAGCTGAAGAGGCGGAGCCGCAGCGAAAGCGAGTCTGAATAGGGCGTTTAGTACGTGGTCGTAGACCCGAAACCAGGTGATCTACCCATGTCCAGGGTGAAGTTCAGGTAACACTGAATGGAGGCCGAACCCACGCACGTTGAAAGTGCGGGGATGAGGTGTGGGTAGCGGAGAAATTCCAATCGAACCTGGAGATAGCTGGTTCTCCCCGAAATAGCTTTAGGGCTAGCCTTAAGTGTAAGAGTCTTGGAGGTAGAGCACTGATTGAACTAGGGGTCCTCATCGGATTACCGAATTCAGTCAAACTCCGAATGCCAATGACTTATCCTTAGGAGTCAGACTGCGAGTGATAAGATCCGTAGTCAAGAGGGAAACAGCCCAGATCGCCAGCTAAGGTCCCAAAGTGTGTATTAAGTGGAAAAGGATGTGGAGTTGCTTAGACAACTAGGATGTTGGCTCAGAAGCAGCCACCATTTAAAGAGTGCGTAATAGCTCACTAGTCGAGTGACTCTGCGCCGAAAATGTACCGGGGCTAAATACACCACCGAAGCTGCGAATTGATACCAATGGTATCAGTGGTAGGGGAGCGTTCTAAGTGCAGTGAAGTCAGACCGGAAGGACTGGTGGAGCGCTTAGAAGTGAGAATGCCGGTATGAGTAGCGAAAGACGGGTGAGAATCCCGTCCACCGAATGCCTAAGGTTTCCTGAGGAAGGCTCGTCCGCTCAGGGTTAGTCAGGACCTAAGCCGAGGCCGACAGGCGTAGGCGATGGACAACAGGTTGATATTCCTGTACCACCTCTTTATCGTTTGAGCAATGGAGGGACGCAGAAGGATAGAAGAAGCGTGCGATTGGTTGTGCACGTCCAAGCAGTTAGGCTGATAAGTAGGCAAATCCGCTTATCGTGAAGGCTGAGCTGTGATGGGGAAGCTCCTTATGGAGCGAAGTCTTTGATTCCCCGCTGCCAAGAAAAGCTTCTAGCGAGATAAAAGGTGCCTGTACCGCAAACCGACACAGGTAGGCGAGGAGAGAATCCTAAGGTGTGCGAGAGAACTCTGGTTAAGGAACTCGGCAAAATGACCCCGTAACTTCGGGAGAAGGGGTGCTTTCTTAACGGAAAGCCGCAGTGAATAGGCCCAAGCGACTGTTTAGCAAAAACACAGGTCTCTGCGAAGCCGTAAGGCGAAGTATAGGGGCTGACACCTGCCCGGTGCTGGAAGGTTAAGGAGAGGGGTTAGCGTAAGCGAAGCTCTGAACTGAAGCCCCAGTAAACGGCGGCCGTAACTATAACGGTCCTAAGGTAGCGAAATTCCTTGTCGGGTAAGTTCCGACCCGCACGAAAGGTGTAACGATTTGGGCACTGTCTCAACCAGAGACTCGGTGAAATTATAGTACCTGTGAAGATGCAGGTTACCCGCGACAGGACGGAAAGACCCCGTGGAGCTTTACTGTAGCCTGATATTGAATTTTGGTACAGTTTGTACAGGATAGGCGGGAGCCATTGAAACCGGAGCGCTAGCTTCGGTGGAGGCGCTGGTGGGATACCGCCCTGACTGTATTGAAATTCTAACCTACGGGTCTCATCGACCCGGGAGACAGTGTCAGGTGGGCAGTTTGACTGGGGCGGTCGCCTCCTAAAGTGTAACGGAGGCGCCCAAAGGTTCCCTCAGAATGGTTGGAAATCATTCGTAGAGTGCAAAGGCATAAGGGAGCTTGACTGCGAGACCTACAAGTCGAGCAGGGACGAAAGTCGGGCTTAGTGATCCGGTGGTTCCGCATGGAAGGGCCATCGCTCAACGGATAAAAGCTACCCCGGGGATAACAGGCTTATCTCCCCCAAGAGTCCACATCGACGGGGAGGTTTGGCACCTCGATGTCGGCTCATCGCATCCTGGGGCTGTAGTCGGTCCCAAGGGTTGGGCTGTTCGCCCATTAAAGCGGTACGCGAGCTGGGTTCAGAACGTCGTGAGACAGTTCGGTCCCTATCCGTCGTGGGCGCAGGAAATTTGAGAGGAGCTGTCCTTAGTACGAGAGGACCGGGATGGACGCACCGCTGGTGTACCAGTTGTTCTGCCAAGGGCATAGCTGGGTAGCTATGTGCGGAAGGGATAAGTGCTGAAAGCATCTAAGCATGAAGCCCCCCCTCAAGATGAGATTTCCCATAGCGTAAGCTAGTAAGATCCCTGAAAGATGATCAGGTTGATAGGTTCGAGGTGGAAGCATGGTGACATGTGGAGCTGACGAATACTAATAGATCGAGGACTTAACCATATAATATGAAGCAAATGTTATCTAGTTTTGAAGGAATATACCTTCATAGTTTGGTGATGATGGCAGAGAGGTCACACCCGTTCCCATACCGAACACGGAAGTTAAGCTCTCTAGCGCCGATGGTAGTTGGGACCTTGTCCCTGTGAGAGTAGGACGTCGCCAAGCAAGATAAAAACACAAGTCTTTTGACTTGTGTTTTTTTGTGTTTCTTTTTACAATTCATAGTAATTTAAAAAATCTTTACTTAAAGAATCGTCCTTTTGATTAAAGACAGGGAAATGTGGCTAGGATAGTGAATAAGCAAAAGAGTTGCAAATTTTTTTAATACGTATATAATTAAAGTCAAAGATAGTCAAAGTCAATAAAGGTGGCGGATAAATGAGAAATATATCTGATATCATTGAGAAATATCTAAAGCAAGTTATTGACTTAAGCAATAATAATGCGATTGAAATCAAGAGGAATGAGGTCGCTGATCGATTCGATTGTGTGCCGTCTCAAATCAACTATGTAATCAATACCCGTTTTACGTTAGAAAGAGGATTTGTAGTAGAAAGTAAACGAGGTGGAGGAGGTTACATTCGCATTATAAAAGTCAAACTGCATGATGATATAGACATTATTGATCAAATGCTTCATATGATTGATCATAGCGTTGCACAAGGAAATGCTGAAAGTATGATTATACGTTTAATAGAAGAAGGAATTATAACAAATCGTGAAGCTAAACTTATGTTAAGCGTACTAGATCGTTCTGTATTATTAATGGATGTTCCTTCTCGAGATGAACTTAGGGCTCGAATATTATGCGCAATGTTAAGAACACTGAAATATAAATAAATATAACTTTTGTTAAGAATGATAGCTAAGATAATGCAGTTTAATATTGTAGGGATTTTGAAAGATGACATGTGCTTTTACTAAATGGATTAAGGAAAGAGAACAATCTAGTAATGTATGAAAAGTATCATGAGATAGATCGTTCCTGTTGTAAAGGTGGGGGATAGCGATGACTTGTCAAAACTGTAATATAAGACCAGCAACTTTACATTATACAAAAGTAATCAACGGAAAAAAGGCGGAAGTTCATCTTTGCGAGCAATGTGCAGAACAAAGTGGCTATACGTCTTTCTTTCAATCACCGCAGTCTAATTTTTCATTCCATGACCTATTAGCCGGATTATTGCATAGTGAACCAGTAATGTTTGAAGAAGGGCAAGATGCATTTTCAAATACAAATATATCAAGATGTCCGAATTGTAAGATGACATATGAACAATTTACAAAAGTGGGACGCTTTGGATGTGCTTCTTGTTACGATACATTTAAGGGGCATTTAAAACCATTGTTAAAACGTCTTCACGGTGGGCATACGGATCATTGTGGAAAAATTCCTGAACGTATAGAAGGAAATATCTACTTAAAGAAAGAATTAGATGAACTAAAACTCAATCTGAAACAATATGTACAGAAAGAGGAATTTGAGAAAGCGGCTGAAGTACGAGATAAAATTCGAGGTCTTGTAAATCAGCTTAGTGAGCATAGAGAGGGGGAATAGTTCTATGTCACTGGACAGAATCATGAATGAAGCGATTAGTCCATGGATGAAGGGAGATGGCCCTGATTCTGATATTGTTTTAAGTAGTCGAATTCGTTTGGCTCGTAATTTTAAAAAATATCAATTCTCTACTATGCAAAACGAGGAAGAAGCTAAGCAGATTCATGAGTTATTTAAGAAGAAGTTTATAAAAAAACCTGTAGAACCTTTTGGGGAGTTTGAACTATTAAAAATGAATGAATTAAATCCTCTTCAAAGGAGAGTTTTAGTTGAGAAGCATTTAATTAGTCCAAATCTTGCAGGAACAGAATACGGAGCATGCCTACTATCAGAAAGTGAACATATAAGTATCATGCTTAATGAAGAGGATCATGTTAGGATCCAGTGCCTATTTTCAGGTTTACAGTTATCAGAGGCGCTTCAAAGTGCCAATCAAATAGATAATTGGATCGAGGAGCAGGTTGAATATGCTTTTGATGAATCGCTTGGATATATTACGAGTTGTCCCACTAACGTCGGTACAGGATTAAGGGCTTCGGTAATGATTCATTTGCCGGGACTGGTTTTAACGAAAAGAATTAACCGTATTATACAAGTAATTCAAAAATTAGGGTTAGTAGTAAGAGGAATATACGGTGAAGGTAGCGAAGCGTTAGGTAATATATTTCAAGTGTCAAATCAAATGACACTAGGGAAATCAGAAGAAGATATTATTGCAGATTTAAAGAGTGTCATTCAACAAATCATCCATCAAGAAAAAACGGCTAGAGAATTAATTGTACAAAATTCAAGCATTGAGCTTGAAGATAAGGTATATCGTTCTTACGGAATACTAGCTAACAGTCGTTTAATTCAATCTGCAGAAGCAGCCACTTGCTTATCAGATGTACGGCTTGGTATTGACTTAGGATATATACAAGGTATATCGAGAAATATTTTAACTGAGTTAATGGTTCTTACTCAGCCAGGCATTTTGCAACAATATGCAGGAGGACCTTTAGGACCAGAAGAAAGAGATTATCGAAGAGCAACCTTAATCCGTGAGCGATTACGAATTGAACAAAATTAAGCGCAAGTAGGAGGCGATTTCTATGATGTTTGGAAGATTTACAGAACGAGCACAGAAAGTATTAGCTTTATCTCAAGAGGAAGCAATTCGCATTGGGCATAATAATATTGGAACAGAACATATTTTACTTGGGCTTGTACGCGAAGGTGAAGGAATTGCAGCAAAAGCGTTAATTGCTCTTGGATTAAGTCCAGAGAAAGTTCAAAAAGAGGTAGAAGCATTAATTGGACGTGGAACGGAAGCTTCTCAAACAGTACATTACACACCTCGTGCTAAAAAAGTTATTGAGTTGTCTATGGACGAAGCTCGTAAGCTAGGTCATTCCTACGTTGGAACAGAACATATTTTACTTGGTTTAATCCGTGAAGGTGAAGGTGTAGCAGCACGCGTTTTAAATAATTTAGGTGTAAGCCTAAATAAAGCAAGACAACAAGTGTTACAACTCCTTGGAAGTAATGAAGCTAGTTCAGGTCACCAGGGTGGTTCATCAACAAATGCGAATACACCTACACTTGACAGTCTAGCACGTGATTTAACAGTTGTTGCACGTGAAAATCGTTTAGATCCTGTTATTGGACGTAGTAAAGAAATTCAACGTGTAATTGAAGTGTTAAGCCGTAGAACAAAAAACAATCCAGTATTAATTGGAGAACCTGGTGTAGGTAAGACAGCAATTGCGGAAGGATTAGCACAGCAAATTGTAAATAATGAAGTTCCTGAAACTTTAAGAGATAAGCGTGTTATGACATTAGATATGGGTACAGTTGTTGCTGGAACAAAATATCGTGGTGAATTTGAGGATCGTTTAAAGAAAGTGATGGATGAGATTCGCCAAGCTGGTAACATCATTCTATTTATTGATGAGCTTCATACGTTAATTGGTGCAGGAGGGGCGGAAGGTGCAATTGATGCATCGAATATTTTAAAACCATCTTTAGCACGTGGTGAATTACAATGTATTGGTGCAACAACTTTAGACGAATATCGTAAATATATTGAAAAGGATGCGGCATTAGAAAGACGTTTCCAACCAATTCATGTTGATGAACCAAACTTAGAAGAATCAGTTCAGATTTTAAAAGGTTTACGTGACCGTTATGAGGCGCATCACCGCGTATCTATTACAGATGATGCAATCGATGCGGCTGTAAAACTTTCAGATCGTTACATTACAGACCGTTTTTTACCTGATAAAGCAATCGATTTAATTGATGAGGCTGCATCAAAAGTGCGCTTACGTTCTTATACAACACCGCCAAACTTAAAAGAGCTTGAAGTGAAGCTTGAGGAAATTAGAAAAGAAAAAGATGCAGCTGTACAAAGCCAAGAATTTGAAAAAGCTGCTTCCTTACGTGATATGGAACAACGTTTGCGTGAAAAGTTAGAAGATACAAAGCGTCAGTGGAAAGAGAAACAAGGACAAGAAAACTCAGAAGTAACAGTAGAAGATATTGCAAATGTCGTTTCCACATGGACGCGTATTCCAGTTTCTAAACTTGCACAAACAGAGACAGATAAATTATTAAACTTGGAATCAATTTTACATGATCGTTTAATTGGGCAGGATGAAGCAGTTGTAGCTGTGGCAAAAGCTGTTCGTCGTGCGAGAGCGGGATTAAAAGATCCGAAACGTCCAATTGGCTCATTTATTTTCCTAGGACCTACTGGTGTAGGTAAAACAGAACTAGCAAGGGCATTAGCGGAATCTATGTTCGGTGATGAGGATGCAATGATCCGCATCGATATGTCTGAGTACATGGAAAAGCATTCTACTTCTCGTTTAGTTGGATCTCCTCCAGGATATGTTGGATATGAAGAAGGTGGACAATTAACAGAGAAAGTTCGTCGTAAGCCATATTCAGTTGTCTTATTAGATGAAGTAGAGAAAGCTCATCCTGATGTGTTTAATATTTTACTACAAGTATTAGAAGATGGCCGTTTAACAGATTCTAAAGGACGTACAGTTGATTTCCGTAATACAATTGTTATTATGACGTCTAATGTTGGTGCAGACGCATTAAAACGTAATAAACATCTTGGATTTAACGTACAAGATGAGAGCCGCGATTATTCAGATATGAAAGGTAAAGTAATGGATGAATTGAAAAAAGCATTTCGTCCAGAATTCTTAAACCGTATTGATGAAATTATCGTGTTCCATATGCTTGAGAAAAAACATATTCAAGAAATTGTAACTCTTATGGTGAATCAGTTAGTGAATCGCTTAAAAGAACAAGAGATTGAATTGCATTTAACAGAAGGAGCAATTTCAGCAATTGCTGATAAAGGATTTGATCGAGAGTACGGTGCTCGTCCGCTTCGTAGAGCAATTCAAAAACATGTAGAAGATAGACTATCAGAAGAACTGTTAAAAGGTGCTATTGAGAAAGGACAAAAAGTTATCTTTGATATAGAAGGAGAATCATTTGTCATTCATAGTGCGGAAAAGGTAAAATAAGTATAGACAAACAAAGAGGGCTACGCGATAGCCCTCTTTCTTGTACGAGAAGGATAAACGTTTGTAGATGAAAGTGAAGTGAACTATAAAAGATATGGCTAAAAAGAAAACAAAATTTACATGTCAAGAATGTGGTTATCAGTCGCCAAAATATATGGGGAAATGTCCAGGATGTGGTCAATGGAATACGCTTGTTGAAGAGATGGAACCAGTTGTATCATCAAGACGCCTTAATTATGCCAATGCAATTCAATCAGAAGTAACAAAACCAAGACGCTTAACAGAGGTAGAAACAAAGTCTGAGGCGCGTATTGAAACGAAATTTCAAGAGTTTAACCGTGTACTTGGTGGCGGGATTGTAGATGGATCTTTAGTACTTATTGGTGGAGACCCTGGGATTGGGAAATCAACATTGTTATTACAAATTTCATCGCAATTAGCAGATTCTTTATATGATGTACTATACATATCAGGTGAGGAGTCAGCAAAGCAGATCAAACTTCGTGCAGATCGTTTGCATGTAAAGGGTAGTAATCTATTTGTTGTAGCAGAGACTGATTTACAGAGAATTGCAGCGCACATTGAGGAGATGAATCCAGCTTTTGTTGTTATTGACTCCATCCAGACGATACATTTACCTGAAGTGACGTCAGCCCCAGGGAGTGTAACGCAAGTACGTGAATGTACAGCGGAATTAATGAAACTTGCAAAGACGAAAGGGATTCCTATTTTTATCGTCGGACATGTGACAAAAGAAGGGGCAATTGCAGGACCACGTATGCTAGAACATATGGTTGATGCAGTTCTTTACTTTGAAGGAGATCGTCACCATACATATCGTATTTTGCGAGCTGTGAAGAACCGTTTTGGTTCCACAAATGAAATGGGTATCTTTGAAATGAAGGAACTAGGTCTTGCAGAAGTACTAAATCCTTCTGAAATTTTCCTTGAGGAACGTCCAGTTGGAGTTGCAGGATCCACAGTGGTTGCTTCAATGGAAGGAACAAGGCCGGTTTTAGTAGAAATACAAGCATTAATCTCCCCTACCAGTTTTGGAAATCCTCGAAGAATGGCGACGGGAATTGATCATAACCGCGTTTCACTTATTATGGCAGTGCTAGAAAAAAGAACAGGTTTATTGTTGCAAAATCAAGACGCATATTTAAAAGTTGCGGGTGGCTTGAAATTAGATGAACCAGCAATCGATTTAGCTGTCGCCTTAAGTATTGCTTCAAGTTTCAGAGATAAAGCTACTGCACCAGCCGATGCGGTAATAGGAGAAGTAGGCCTAACTGGAGAAATAAGAAGAGTATCAAGAATTGAACAACGTGTACAAGAAGCAGCGAAATTAGGATTTCAACGTGCTATTATTCCTAGAAAAAATTTGGGAGGATGGACAATTCCAGATGGGATTGAGGTAGTAGGTGTTTCTAATTTAGGAGAAGCGCTTCGTTTGACATTAGGAGGCTAGGCTATGGAGGAAAACAAGCAACGTGTCAAAAGTATGATTAATATTCTACAGCTTGTTGCCCCAGGAACACCACTACGCGAAGGGATAGATAACGTACTTCGTGCGCAAACTGGAGGGCTAATTGTTCTTGGGTATAATGAGCAGATTAAAAGTATTGTTGATGGAGGATTTCACATTAATTGTGCATTCTCGCCGGCTAGTTTATATGAATTAGCAAAAATGGATGGGGCACTTATTTTAAATGAAACTGGGAGCAAAATTTTAATTGCAAATGCACAATTAGTTCCAGATCCATCCATTGATTCTATTGAAACAGGTATGCGTCACCGAACGGCAGAGCGTGTAGCAAAGCAGACGGCTAGCCTTGTTGTGGCTATTTCACAAAGACGTAACGTAATTACACTATATCAAGGGAACTTACGTTATACACTAAAAGATATAGGTGTAATTTTAACAAAGGCAAACCAAGCTATTCAAACGTTAGAAAAATATAAAGCTGTATGGAATGATGGGATTACGAATTTGGGCATTCTAGAATTTGAAGAGGTCGTTACAATGTCCGAGGTAGTTCACGTTTTACATAGTGTTGAAATGGTACTGCGTATTAAAAATGAAATAGTGAGCTACATTCATGAGTTAGGAACGGAAGGAAGATTAATTCGTTTACAACTTACAGAATTACTAGCCGACTTAGAAGCAGAGGCAGCGTTATTAATTAAGGATTATTATCAAGAAAAAACGCAGGATCACCATCAAATTTTGAAAAAGTTACAAGATCTTGCAAATACACAGCTTTTAGAGGATAGCGATTTAGTTAAATTGCTCGGCTATCCAGGGCAAATGAGCTTAGAAGAAAGCGTGACACCGAGGGGATACCGAATCGCAAGCAAAATTTCTCGTGTTCCACCACTTATCATTGAAAATTTAATTAATCGATTTAAAACATTGCAAGGTGTTTGTCGTGCAACTATTAATGAATTGGATGATGTGGAAGGAATTGGGGAAGTTAGGGCGAAGAAAATACGAGAGGGCCTAAAAAGAATTCAAGAGCATCTCTATATGAGTAGACACAATTAAGAATATTACATTGATTCCATAATATAACGACACTAGAACATTTTTGTTATATGATATGGTATATTGGTAAATAAAACTATTTACAAAAAAACACGTCCGCTTTTGCATTCGGCGTTTTGATTAGCAAAACAATGGTTAATAATGAGTAGGAGGTGGTTGGATGTTAAAAAGGATCGTACAGCTCTTCTTTTTAGTGATCGGGGGAGCGTTAGGGATTTTTCTAATCCCAAAAGTTATTAATGTATTGGACGTTGGTGCTGTTCCTTTGCTTGAGGGATCGTACGTTCGTGCAATTATTGGTGCAATTATTTTATTTTTAACAACATTTTGGCTTGTGGATTATATTGTTCAACTTATTAAACATATCGAAGAAGCCCTTGTAAAGGCACCGGTAGCGGATGTTTTATTTGGTACATTAGGGTTGATCTCTGGTCTTATTGTTGCATATTTAATTTTGATACCAATTCGTGAATTTACGATTCCAGTCATTAGTACAGTATTACAAGTGTTCTTTACTCTTTTACTTGGTTATTTAGGATTCCAAGTAGGATTTAAAAAGAGAAATGAATTGCTAGGATTATTTACATTACCCCAGCGTGGAGGTAAGAAGAAAAACAATAGCGAGAACGAAGAGGTAGAGGTAGAAAAATCTACAACTCATTGGAAAATTCTCGATACAAGCGTAATTATTGATGGACGTATTGCGGATATTTGCCAAACGAAGTTTTTAGAAGGAACAATTGTGATTCCACAATTCGTATTAGAAGAGCTTCAGCATATTGCCGATTCTTCTGATGCTTTGAAGCGTAATCGTGGTCGCAGAGGATTAGACATTTTAAATCGTATTCAAAAAGAGCTACCAATTCCGGTGGAAATTTATGAAGGCGATTTTGAGGATATCCAAGAGGTGGATAGCAAGCTTGTAAAGTTAGCTAAAATCACTGGTGGAACTGTTGTAACAAATGATTTCAACTTAAACAAAGTTTCTGAATTACAAGGAGTAACAGTATTAAACATTAACGATTTAGCAAATGCAATTAAACCAGTCGTACTCCCTGGCGAAGAATTAAGTGTTTATGTTGTGAAAGATGGTAAAGAACAAAATCAAGGTGTGGCATATTTAGATGATGGCACGATGATTGTAGTAGAAGACGGTAGAGAATATGTCGGTTCGCAACTTAATGTACTAGTTACAAGTGTGTTGCAAACATCGGCAGGTCGTATGATTTTCGCAAAACGTAAATTATTAGAAAAAGCATTATAAGTAGAGGATTATTAATATGTATACGTTAATTATTCCAGCAGCGGGTCAAGGGAAACGGATGGGTGCTGGCAAAAACAAGTTGTTCTTACTTATAAATGGAGTACCTATCATTGTGCATACATTACGTGCTTTTGAAAAAGATAAAGCATGTAAACGTATTATCATGGCAATTAACGAAGAGGAACGCCCTTATTTTGAGGAGTTAATGCAGAAGTACCCGGTTGAAAAGCAGGTGCAATTTATTCAAGGCGGGGCCGAAAGACAAGATAGTGTGTATAATGCGCTTCAGTATGTGAGTGGTGTTGAATATGTTCTCGTACACGATGGTGCGCGCCCGTTCGTAACGAATAAGATGATGCAAGATGTATTAACTGCAGCAGAGAAATATGGTGCTTCCATTTGTGCGGTGCCAGTGAAGGATACCATTAAGAAAGTAGAACAGGGTGTTGTTGTTGAAACGGTAGAACGTTCTCAGCTTAAAGCGGTTCAAACACCGCAAGGATTTTCTGTTCCTCTTTTATTAGAAGCTCATAGAAGTGCAAAGCAAAGTTGTTTTCTTGGTACAGATGACGCGAGTCTCGTAGAACGTGTAGGGAAGAAAGTAGGCGTAGTAGAGGGGAGTTACTATAATATTAAAGTGACGACTCCAGAGGATTTACTAATTGCTGAAAGTTTCCTTCATGTTCAGAAAAAATAGAAGTGATGGTATTATAGTAAAGAAAAGCTCGGCAGTTGCCGGGCTTTTCTTTATAGAGATAGCAATATAATATAGAATTCATAAAGTAGTTTAGATTGAGGAGGATGTAAAGAATGTTTCGAATTGGACAAGGTTTTGATGTACATGAATTTGCGGAAGGTAGACCGTTAATTATCGGTGGAATTACAATTCCTCATGAAAAAGGATTAATCGGTCACTCGGATGCAGATGTATTGTTACATACGATTGCTGACGCATGTCTAGGAGCAATTGCAGCAGGAGATATTGGAAAACATTTTCCCGATACAGATCCTGCCTTTAAAGATGCGGATTCAGCTGTATTGTTACAAAAGGTTTGGGAATTTGTGCGTGAACAAGGTTATGAGCTAGGGAACCTAGATTGTACAATTATTGCCCAAAAGCCAAAAATGGCACCGCATATTGAAAGCATGCGTAAACGCATTAGTGAACTATTAGAAACGTCTATTGATAATATTAATGTAAAGGCAACAACAACAGAAAAATTAGGATTTACAGGTAGAGAAGAAGGGATTGCTTCTCAAGCGGTTGTTTTATTACAGAAAAAATAGTGGTTTTTAATTCGTAAGATGGATAATCACGTTTTTTTGGTGTACAATTATAGAATGTGTTGACATTAAGATTGGAAGGTGTACCAACTATGGAAAAGCAAGTGAGAGTGCGCTATGCGCCAAGTCCAACAGGACACTTACATATCGGAAATGCGCGTACGGCATTATTTAATTATTTATTTGCTCGTCATCAAGATGGTAAGTTTATTATTCGTATTGAAGATACTGATGTGAAACGTAATGTTGCTGGTGGAGAAGAAAGCCAATTAAAATACTTGAAATGGCTCGGTATGGACTGGGATGAAGGTGTTGATGTTGGTGGTGAATTTGGACCATATCGTCAAACAGAGCGTTTAGATATTTATAAAAAATTATATAAAGATTTATTAGAGCGTGATTTAGCTTACAAATGTTATATGACAGAAGAAGAGCTAGAAGCAGAGCGTGAAGGTCAAATCGCTCGTGGTGAAACACCGCGTTATGCAGGAAACCACCGTGATTTAACTGAGGAGCAAATTAAAGGATTTGAGGCTGAAGGCCGTATTCCAAGTATTCGCTTCCGTGTGCCGGCTGATAGCGACTACACGTTTAAAGATCTCGTAAAAGATGAAGTTGCATTCCATTCAAATGATTTTGGTGATTTCGTTATCGTGAAAAAAGATGGAATTCCAACTTATAACTTTGCGGTAGCGGTAGATGATCACTTAATGGAGATTACACACGTACTTCGTGGTGATGATCATATTTCAAACACGCCAAAACAAATGATGATTTATGAAGCTTTCGGTTGGGATATCCCGAAGTTCGGTCATATGACTTTAATTGTAAACGAAAGCCGTAAAAAGCTAAGTAAGCGTGACGAATCTATTATTCAATTTATTGAGCAATATAAAGAGCTTGGATATCTTCCAGAAGCAATCTTTAACTTTATTGCATTACTAGGTTGGTCACCAGTAGGTGAAGAAGAAGTCTTCTCTCAAGATGAGTTTATCAAAATGTTTGATGCAGCTCGTTTATCAAAATCACCTGCATTATTTGATTCCCAAAAACTAAAATGGATGAACAACCAATATATGAAAAAACAAGATTTAGATACGGTTGTTGAACTAAGCTTACCGCATTTAGTGAAGGCGGGTCGCGTAGGTGAAAACTTAAGCGAACAAGAACAAGCGTGGGTTCGTGATGTAATTGCTTTATATCATGACCAAATGAGCTTTGGAGCTGAAATTGTAGAGCTTTCTGAAATGTTCTTTAAAGATCATGTTGATCATGAAGAAGAGGGACAAGAAGTATTGAAAGGTGAACAAGTACCTGAAGTACTTCGTGCATTTGCCGATCAATTAGAAGCTTTAGAAGCAATGGAGCCAGCGGCAGTTAAGGCGGCTATTAAAGCAGTTCAAAAAGAAACAGGACATAAAGGTAAAAACCTATTTATGCCAATCCGTGTTGCTACTACTGGACAAACACATGGTCCAGAGCTTCCTAACGCTATTGCTCTTCTTGGAAAAGAAAAAGTTTTAAATCGTATTCAAAAAGTAATTGGTTAACATTTTCTAGGTTTAGCAATATAATAAGTATATCTAAAATCTAATAAGGAAAAGCGACGAGAAGGAGAAGTAGAAAATCAGGCTTTTTACAGAGAGAACCACCCTTAGGCTGGAAGTGGTTTATAAGCGGATTTTTGAAATGCCCCTTCGAGTCTTCTGTTGAACAGCGAAGTATTTCGCGGAACGTCTTAGGGCGCAAAGTAAACAGAAGCGGTGTAAACCGTTATCATGGATGAGTTTGAGGCTTCTTTAGCCTAAACAGAGTGGAACCGCGCTTAAAAGGCGTCTCTGTCTATATGACAGAGGCGTCTTTTTTTTATACCATGTAAATGGTGTGAGTATAAGTTTTATCCCCTTGTATAAAGATTTAGGGGGAAGTGGGGAGTTAGTTCACTCGAAAAAAGCAGCCCATAAAGGGGAGGGAACATCGATGTTTAAGAGGCTTCGGGAAGATATTGAAGTCGTTTTTGAACAGGATCCAGCGGCAAGAAGTTATTTCGAAGTCATTTTAACTTACTCTGGATTACATGCAGTTTGGGCCCATCGAATTGCACATGCTTTTTATAAAAGGGATTTTTTCTTTATGGCACGTTGGATTTCGCAAGTTAGTCGTTTTTTTACTGGCATTGAGATTCATCCAGGAGCAACTATTGGTCGTCGTTTTTTCATTGATCATGGAATGGGGGTTGTAATTGGAGAAACGTGTGAAATTGGCGAAAACGTAACAATTTATCAAGGTGTCACATTAGGTGGTACAGGTAAAGAAAAAGGAAAGAGGCACCCTACAATTCAGGATAATGTATTAATTGCAACAGGTGCTAAAGTACTAGGATCTATTACTATTGGAGAGAATTCTAAAATTGGAGCAGGATCTGTCGTGTTAAAGGAAGTTCCTGCGCATTCTACAGTTGTAGGTATACCTGGCCGAGTCGTTATTCAAAATGGAGTAAAGATTGGTCAAGAATTAAATCATTCTGATCTTCCGGATCCGATTTTTGATAAATTAAAGGTTATGGAAGTAGAACTTGATAAATTGAGAAAGCAACTCGAAGTAAAGGTAGGAAGGAAGGATAAAAATGACTATTCACATTTATAATACGTTAACGCGTCAAAAAGAAGAGTTTATGCCATTAGAAGAAAATAAGGTAAAGATGTATGTGTGCGGACCTACAGTGTATAACTACATTCACATTGGGAATGCAAGACCACCTATGGTGTTTGATACAGTACGCCGTTACTTAGAATATAAAGGATATGATGTGCAGTATGTATCTAACTTTACTGACGTGGATGATAAATTAATTAAGGCGGCAAACGAATTAGGTGAAGATGTGCCAACAATTGCAGATCGTTTTGTTGAAGCTTACTTTGAAGATGTAACGGCACTAGGTTGCAAACATGCAACGGTTCATCCACGTGTAACGGAAAATATGGATATCATTATTGAATTTATTCAAGAACTTGTGAATAAAGGGTATGCATATGAATCAGAAGGTGATGTGTACTTTAAAACGAAAGAATTCGAAGGTTACGGTAAATTATCACATCAACCGATTGCAGACTTACGTCACGGTGCACGTATTGAAGTAGGAGAAAAGAAACAAGACCCTCTTGATTTTGCTTTATGGAAAGCTGCGAAAGAAGGGGAAATCTTCTGGGAAAGCCCTTGGGGGAAAGGACGCCCAGGGTGGCATATTGAATGCTCAGCAATGGCGCGTAAATATTTAGGGGATACAATTGATATTCATGCTGGTGGTCAAGATTTAGCGTTTCCTCATCATGAAAATGAAATTGCGCAGTCTGAGGCGTTGACAGGAAAAACATTTGCACGTTATTGGATGCATAACGGATATATTAATATTAATAACGAGAAGATGTCTAAGTCGCTTGGAAACTTCATTTTAGTTCACGATATCATTAAACAATATGATCCACAGTTAATCAGGTTCTTTATGCTATCGGTACATTACCGTCACCCAATTAACTTTAGCGAGGATTTATTGCAAAGTACTAATAATGGACTAGAAAGAATTAAAACAGCTTACGGTAACTTAAAGCATCGTATGGAAAGTAGTACGGATTTAACGGACCATAATGAAAAATGGTTAGCTGAAATGGAAAAGTTCCAGGTTGCATTCGAAGAAGCGATGGATGATGATTTCAATACGGCTAATGCGATTACTGAATTATATAACGTAGCAAATCACGCAAATCAATATTTGTTAGAAGAACATACTTCTAAAGTTGTAATTGAAGCGTATGTAAAACAACTTGAAACATTATTTAGTATTTTAGGATTAGAATTAGCGCAAGAAGAGTTGCTTGATGAAGAAATTGAAGCACTAATCCAAAAGCGTATTGAAGCTCGTCAAAATCGTGACTTCGCACTATCTGATCAAATTCGCGATGATTTAAAAGGACGTAATATTATTTTAGAAGATACCGCTCAAGGTACAAGATGGAAAAGAGGATAAGAATGATTGATGCAAAGCAATTAAACAGCTTAGCTTTAGCATATATGGGTGATGCGGTATATGAGCAATATATCCGCTATCACCTCCTTCAAAAGGGGAAAGTTCGCCCTAATCAATTACATCGCTTAGGGACGAGCTTTGTTTCGGCAAAAGCACAGGCGAAAGTTGTTTATCATTTATTAGAAACGGCATTTTTGACAGAAGAGGAAGAGGCGGTATTAAGAAGAGGGCGTAATGCGAATTCGGGTACTGTTCCAAAAAATACAGATGTACAAACATATCGACACAGTACAGCCTTTGAAGCGCTAATCGGTTATCATCACTTGTTGAATAATCGTGAAAGATTGGACGAGATTGTATATAAGGCGATTGACGTTTTGGAAGAAAAGGAAGGGAGCACATCATCATGAGTAGTGAATATATTATCGGACGTAACCCTGTAATTGAAGCTTTAAGAGCGGGGCGAGATATTAATAAAATTTTGGTAGCGGAAGGTGCTGCCAAAGGACAAGTGCAAATTGTACTAGCATTAGCAAAAGAGAATAAGGTTATCTTGCAACACGCACCAAAGAAGAAATTAGATCAATTGGTTGAGGGTAATCATCAAGGTGTAATTGCTCAAGTAGCTGCATATCAATATGCTGAGTTAGAGGATTTGTTTAAATTAGCAGAAAAACGCAATGAAGATCCGTTCTTCTTAATTTTAGATGAAATTGAAGACCCACATAACTTAGGCTCTATTATGCGTACTGCGGATGCAACAGGGGCTCATGGGGTTATTATTCCAAAAAGAAGAGCGGTGGGGCTTACAGCGTCAGTTGCGAAAGCGTCGACTGGGGCAATTGAATATATTCCTGTTGCACGTGTAACAAACTTATCGCGTACAATTGATGAATTAAAAGAACGTGGACTTTGGATTGCTGGTACAGATGCCAAAGGGAAAACAGATTATCGTAATTTAGATGGTAATATGCCAATCGGACTAGTAATTGGTAGTGAAGGAAAAGGTATGAGTCGTATTATTGGTGAAAAGTGTGATTTCCTAATTACTTTACCGATGGTCGGTAAAGTTACATCCTTAAATGCTTCAGTAGCCGCAAGTTTGTTAATGTATGAGGTATATCGTAAACGTCACGAAATTGGTAAATAAAAAATGAACGATATTTTAATCGTTGACGGTTACAACATTATCGGGGCTTGGGGAGACTTGAAGAAACTGCGGGATGTAGATTTACAGTCATCAAGAGACGCACTTATTGATAAGATGGCGGATTATCAAGGCTATACAGGCACAAAGGTAATGATTGTCTTTGATGCCTATACAGTCTATGGTATTGAAAAAAAGATGAAACAATCACGGGTGGAAGTAATATTCACGAGAAAAAATCAAACTGCAGATGAAAAGATAGAACAACTTGCGATTGAGCTTAGAAATGTAAATACACAAATATACGTTGCAACTTCGGATTATACGGAGCAATGGATTATATTTGCGCAAGGTGCACTTCGAAAATCTGCGCGTGAATTAGAGTTAGAAGTGCAAGCGATGGAACAACAAGTAAGAAGGTGTACAAAAGACACGAAAGAAAAGCAACCCGCCATGCGAAAGATATTTAGTGAAGATATTACAGAAAAATTAGAAAAATTAAGAAGAGGAGAGCGTTGAAGCATTGACGCTCTTTATCTTTTTACTGTATAATATTGCTAAATATATAGCGGTCGGAGGGATCAGGGTGGAAGCAGGCTTCGTAAGTGTAGGCGACGTTACATTTCGTGATTTAGAGGATGAGGCAATCGTTGAGTTAGTTCGAAAAGGTAATACTGACGCTCTAGAATATTTAATTCACAAATATAAGAACTTTGTTCGCGCGAAATCAAGATCTTATTTCTTAGTGGGTGCCGATCGAGAAGATATTGTTCAAGAAGGCATGATTGGATTGTTTAAAGCTATTCGTGATTATAAAGGGGACAAGCTGTCTTCGTTCAAAGCATTTGCTGAACTGTGTATCACTCGACAAATTATTACCGCTATTAAAACAGCAACAAGGCAAAAACATATTCCGTTAAATTCGTATGTGTCTTTAGACAAGCCAATTTACGATGAGGAATCTGATCGAACATTATTAGATGTTATTTCGGAATCGAAAGTAACTGATCCAGAAGAGATGATTATAAGTCAGGAAGAATATACAGACATAGAATCTAAAATATCTGAATTATTAAGCGATTTAGAAAGAAAAGTGCTCTCTTTATACTTAGATGGTCGTTCCTATCAAGAAATTTCAGAACAGTTAAACAGGCACGTGAAATCTATTGATAACGCATTGCAGCGTGTAAAAAGGAAATTAGAAAGATATATGGAGATGAGAGAGAGCACAACTTTAAATTCATAGCAAGTGCCGCAGGTGTAAAATAATTCACCTGTTTTCTTTTTGTTAAGAGAGTGAAAGTCATGACATTGACATTGTCTTTTGTTGTATGATACATTTTTAGGGACAATGTTACAAGGTTGGTGTAACTAATGAGGAAAAAAGTTGTACTCTCATGTGAAGAGTGTAAAAATCGAAACTACTCTACGATGAAAGATACGAGCTCAGTAGAGCGACTTGAGATAAAGAAGTTTTGTAAAACATGCAATAAGCATACAGTTCACAAAGAAACAAAATAAATAATTGAAATAATAAACTGGAGGTCCCGTAGATGCGTTTAACGAACTTTTTCGGCGATGTAGGTCGCGAAATGAAAAAAGTAAGTTGGCCTAAAAAAGATGAATTACTCCGATCAACAACGACTGTTATCGCGACAGTTGTGTTCTTTGCGATTTTCTTCGCAGTGGTTGATATGGGCATTTCTTCTTTAATTCGGTTAATTCTTGGTTAATTCTTGAATAAGAAGCACTTATCCATGATATAATGTTATTTATAAGAACTGTGTAAAAGCCCGGTGAACGGGTTTTTTCATTTGCGCAAAAAAATGTACGTCAGGGAGGGAAGGACGCTCGTCCTAAATGAATGGAAAAAAGTTGGTATGTTGTCCATACTTATTCTGGATATGAAAATAAAGTAAAAGCAAACCTAGAGAAACGTGTAGAATCAATGGGTATGCAAGATAAAATTTTCCGTGTTGTTGTCCCGGAAGAAGTAGAAGTAGAAATGAAAAATGGTAAAGAAAAAATAACGAAAAGAAAAGTGTTCCCAGGTTACGTATTAGTAGAACTAATCATGACTGACGATTCTTGGTATGTTGTTCGTAATACGCCAGGTGTAACAGGCTTTGTCGGTTCTTCTGGTTCAGGATCTAAACCATCGCCTCTATTAGAAGAGGAAGTTGTTACCATCATGAAGCATATGGGAATGGACAATGAAGTGGTTGATTTCGAATTTGAACTTCATGAAACAGTGCGTGTAAATGAGGGGCCATTCGCGGATTATACAGGTGCGATTGAAGAAATTGATGTGGAAAAGAAAAAAGTTAGCGTGCTTGTAGACATGTTCGGTCGCGAGACTCCGGTTGAACTTGATTTCCATCAAATTGAAAAATTATAAAATGAAACTTGAAATGAATTGTAAAAAGTGATAATATCTTTTAAGTCAGTACGTCTTCGGTAACGGAGACGTTTTTTGAAAAAGATTTTATCATAATGATAAAATATGAAGTGGGAGGGCAAATCACTGCCCAATTGACCACATCACGGACTTAAGGAGGTGTGTCTCGTGGCTAAAAAGGTAATTAAAATGGTAAAACTTCAGATTCCTGCAGGTAAAGCTAATCCAGCTCCGCCGGTTGGTCCAGCATTAGGACAAGCAGGTGTTAACATCATGGGCTTCTGTAAAGAGTTTAACGCTCGTACAGCTGATCAAGCTGGTCTTATCATCCCTGTTGAAATTACGGTATTTGAAGACCGTTCATTCACTTTCATTACTAAAACTCCTCCTGCTGCTGTTCTTCTTAAGAAAGTAGCTGGTATTGAGTCTGGTTCTGGTGAACCAAACCGTAATAAAGTGGCAACTGTTAAGCGTGATAAAGTACGCGAAATCGCTGAAACTAAAATGCCTGACCTAAACGCTGCTAGCGTAGAAGCTGCAATGCGTATGGTTGAAGGTACTGCGCGCAGTATGGGCATCGTTATCGAAGACTAATTCGATTTGTTTTTTGTAAAAAAGGTTGCGGGTCTGGAATTCCAATTCGCAACCTTTATTATCGTAAATGATCATCATTTTTAAATAAATGGATGGGCGCACATCCTCGGGGGTTCCCGGAATGAAGGCGTAAACGTGGGAGGTTATTCCGCTAAAACCACATTCAAGGAGGAAACAAACATGGCTAAAAGAGGTAAAAAGTACGTTGAAGCTGCGAAGCTTGTTGATCGTGCATCTGCTTACTCTGCAACAGAAGCAGTAGAATTAGTAAAGAAAACAAACACAGCTAAATTTGATGCAACTGTAGAAGCTGCATTCCGTTTAGGTGTTGACCCTAAGAAAGCTGACCAACAAATTCGTGGTGCAGTTGTTCTTCCACACGGTACTGGTAAAGTACAACGTGTATTAGTATTCGCTAAAGGCGAAAAAGCAAAAGAAGCTGAAGCTGCTGGCGCTGAATTCGTAGGCGATGCTGATTACATCGGTAAAATCCAAAAAGGTTGGTTCGATTTCGATGTAGTAGTAGCAACTCCTGACATGATGGGTGAAGTTGGTAAACTTGGTCGTGTATTAGGACCTAAAGGTTTAATGCCAAACCCTAAAACTGGAACAGTTACTTTCGATGTAACTAAAGCTGTTAACGAAATCAAAGCTGGTAAAGTTGAATACCGCGTTGATAAAGCTGGTAACATCCACGTTCCAATCGGTAAAGTATCTTTCGAAGATGCTAAATTAGTAGAAAACTTCAAAACAATTGCTGACACGCTACAAAAAGCTAAGCCAGCTGCTGCAAAAGGTACTTACATGAAGAACGCAACTGTTGCTTCTACAATGGGACCTGGCGTACGCGTAGACGTTTCTACACTTGCGTAAAAATTGGAAGTTGACTTCATAAAGAAGTTTTAATATAATCATTTATGTTGTGAATTTTAATAGTGTACCGTAGACAGTAGGAGTCGATTCGACTTAATTTCCTACCTAGGTGTTAATATACGAAGCGGAATCTTTTTTCTGTGACTATATGCCTCCATGTCTACAAGTTGGGCATGGAGGTTTTTAGTGCACTTTCGGTACATCTTCTATATAATCTACAGGAGGTGTAATAACATGAGCAAAGTAATCGAAACTAAACAACAAGTTGTAACTGAAATCGCTGAAAAACTTCGCGCGAGTAAATCTACAATTGTTGTTGACTACCGTGGTTTAACAGTTTCTGAAGCAACAGAATTACGTAAAAACTTACGTGAAGCTGGCGTTGAGTTCAAAGTTTACAAAAACTCTTTAACTCGTCGTGCTGCAGAGTCTGCTGAAATGGCTGAGTTAAACGAATTCTTAACAGGACCAAACGCAATCGCGTTCAGTAACGAGGATGTAGTTGCTCCTGCGAAAGTATTAAACGACTTCGCTAAAAATCATGAAGCTTTAGAAATTAAAGCGGGCGTAATCGAAGGTAAACTTGTAACACTTGATGAGGTTAAAGCTATCGCTACTCTTCCATCACGTGAAGGCTTACTTTCTATGCTTCTTAGCGTTCTTCAAGCTCCAATCCGTAACCTTGCACTTGCTACTAAAGCAGTTGCAGATCAAAAGGAAGAGCAAGGCGCTTAATTTTTTAAAAGATAATTACTTGTTATCTATAAAACAATACAAACCTATTTAAGGGAGGATATTTACAATGACTAAAGAACAAATCATTGAAGCAGTTAAATCTATGACTGTATTAGAACTTAACGACTTAGTAAAAGCTATCGAGGAAGAATTCGGCGTAACTGCTGCTGCTCCTGTAGCTGTAGCTGGTGGCGCTGGTGAAGCTGCTGCTGAGCAAACTGAATTTGACGTAGTACTTGCAAGTGCTGGCGCTCAAAAAATCAAAGTTATCAAAGCTGTACGTGAAATCACTGGTCTTGGCTTAAAAGAAGCTAAAGAATTAGTTGACAACACTCCAAAAGCAATCAAAGAAGGCGTTACTAAAGAGGAAGCTGAAGAAATGAAAGCTAAACTTGAAGAAGTTGGCGCTGCTGTAGAAGTTAAGTAATTAACTTTTGGTGCTTTAAAAAAAGCTCGCTCTTATGCGAGCTTTTTTTTTAACTGTAAAGAAAAGAGGTGGCCATATGGCAGACCATTATTTTTCTAACGACCCTTCTAGTAAAAGTGATCGTAAACGATGGGAAGTTACACTTCGTGAATCTCGATTTACTTTTTTATCTGACCATGGGGTGTTCTCGAAAAACGAAGTGGACTTTGGTTCTCGTCTTTTAATTGAAGCGTTTCAAATGCCAGATGTTAAAGGTAATGTGTTAGACGTAGGATGTGGGTACGGTCCAATCGGTTTGTCGTTAGCGAAAGAGTTTCAAAATCGTGAAATTCACATGGTGGATGTGAATGAAAGGGCCTTGGGACTTGCAAAAGAAAATGCCGCTAATAACAGAATTGAAAATATACGTATTTTGCAAAGTAGTGTCTATGAAAATGTAGATGGCAAGTATGCTGTTATTCTATCTAATCCTCCAATTCGTGCTGGTAAAGATATCGTGCATGAGATTTTAGAAAAGGCTGTGGAGTATTTAGTTTCAGGTGGAGAATTGTGGATTGTTATTCAAAAGAAACAAGGTGCGCCATCTGCGATGAAAAAACTAGAAGAAGTATTTTCTGAAGTTGAAGTTGTAGAAAAGAAAAAAGGATATTATATCATAAAATCAAAAAAGCGTTGACGGTTATTTTTGGCTATGTTAACATTATACAATGCCAATATATGATTTTCTGCGTTGAGAAAGATGTATATTTTTGCTTCTCTTGGAAAAGATAGTAAAATCAGCAGATTATGAAACAGAATGATGGTTTTCTTATAGAAGCCATTTTTCTTTTTTGAGCAGGTAGAAAGACTCAACGTATCTATCTTTAAGAGAAAAAAACTACGCTAATAGCAGTAGTTGTATTTATTTGTGATTTTGCACAAATTTTTTTGTGCATTTATAATACTCATGATTTGAGGGGTGAAGCAGTTGACAGGTCAACTAGTTCAATACGGACGCCACCGCCAACGAAGAAGTTATGCCCGTATTAGTGAAGTATTAGAGTTACCAAATCTTATCGAAATTCAAACCTCTTCTTATCAGTGGTTTCTTGATGAGGGTTTGCGAGAAATGTTCCAAGACATTTCTCCGATCGAAGACTTTACGGGAAATCTATCGCTTGAATTTATCGACTACAGCTTGGGTGAACCTAAATACTCTGTAGAAGAATGCAAAGAGCGTGATGTGACGTATGCAGCACCACTTCGTGTAAAAGTGCGTCTAATCAACAAGGAAACTGGTGAAGTAAAAGAACAAGATGTGTTCATGGGAGATTTCCCACTCATGACAGAGACTGGAACATTCGTAATTAACGGTGCAGAACGTGTTATCGTTTCCCAGTTAGTTCGCTCTCCAAGCGTATACTATAGTGGCAAAGTGGATAAAAACGGAAAACGTGGTTTTACTGCTACTGTAATTCCAAACCGCGGAGCTTGGTTAGAGTATGAAACAGATGCTAAGGATGTTGTATATGTGCGTATTGACCGTACGCGTAAACTTCCTGTAACTGTTTTGTTACGCGCATTAGGGTTTGGCTCTGATCAAGAAATCACCGAGCTTTTAGGTGATAACGAATACTTAAGCAATACGTTAGAAAAAGACAACACAGATAGCACTGAGAAGGCATTGCTTGAAATTTATGAGCGTCTACGCCCTGGTGAACCACCAACAGTAGAAAATGCAAAGAGCTTACTTGTGTCTCGTTTCTTTGATCCGAAGCGCTACGATTTAGCAAATGTAGGTCGCTATAAGATCAACAAAAAGCTACACATTAAAAACAGATTGTTTAACCAACGTTTAGCTGAAACACTGGTGGATCCAGAAACTGGTGAAATTTTAGCGGCAGAAGGAACAGTCCTAGATCGTCGTACACTGGATCGCATTCTACCTTACTTAGAGAAAAACATTGGATTCAAAACAGCGAAACCAATGGGTGGAGTGGTAGCAGGCGATGTTGAGCTGCAATCTATTAAGATTTATGCTCCAGAATCAGAAGGCGAACGATCTATAAACGTAATTGGGAATGCAAATATTACTCGTGATATAAAACACATCACACCAGGTGATATTCTTGCTTCTATTAGCTACTTCTTTAACTTGCTATATAAAGTAGGGGATACAGATGATATTGACCACTTAGGAAATCGTCGTCTGCGTTCTGTAGGAGAGTTACTACAAAACCAATTCCGTATCGGTCTTTCTCGTATGGAACGTGTTGTTCGTGAGAGAATGTCGATTCAAGATACAAATGCAATTACACCACAAGCGTTAATTAACATTCGCCCGGTTATTGCATCTATTAAAGAGTTCTTCGGAAGTTCTCAGTTATCTCAGTTCATGGATCAAACAAACCCATTAGCAGAGTTAACTCACAAACGAAGACTATCTGCATTAGGACCCGGTGGTTTAACGCGTGAGCGCGCAGGCTTTGAAGTACGTGACGTTCACTACTCTCACTATGGTCGTATGTGTCCAATTGAAACACCAGAGGGACCAAACATCGGTTTGATTAACTCATTATCTTCGTTTGCGAAAGTAAATGAGTTTGGTTTCATTGAAACGCCATACCGTCGTGTTGACCCAGAAACTGGTCTTGTAACAGGGCAGGTTGATTATTTAACAGCAGATGAAGAAGATAACTATGTTGTAGCCCAAGCGAATATGAAATTATCTGAAGTAGGGGAATTCCTTGATGAAGATATCGTAGCTCGTTTCCGTGGTGAAAACATTGTCACAAATAAAGAACGCATCGACTACATGGATGTATCTCCAAAACAAGTAGTGTCGGCAGCGACAGCTTGTATTCCGTTCTTAGAAAACGATGACTCTAACCGCGCACTTATGGGAGCGAACATGCAACGTCAGGCGGTTCCGTTAATAAATCCGGAATCTCCGATTGTAGGTACAGGTATGGAGTACGTATCAGCAAAAGACTCAGGTGCTGCAGTAATCTGTAAACAGCCTGGTGTTGTTGAGCGCGTAGAAGCACGTGAAGTTTGGGTACGTCGCTATGTAGACGTTGACGGTCAAACAGTAAAAGGCGACTTAGATCGCTACAAAATGCAAAAATTCATTCGTTCTAACCAAGGAACTTGCTACAACCAACGTCCAATCGTAAGTGTTGGAGACCAAGTTGTAAAAGGTGAAATCCTTGCGGATGGTCCTTCTATGGAACTAGGTGAACTGGCGCTTGGACGTAACGTGCTTGTTGGCTTTATGACATGGGACGGTTATAACTATGAGGATGCGATCATCATGAGTGAGCGCCTTGTAAAAGATGATGTGTACACTTCTATCCATATTGAAGAATATGAATCAGAAGCTCGTGATACGAAGCTTGGACCAGAAGAAATTACACGTGATATCCCGAATGTTGGAGAAGATGCACTTCGTAATCTTGACGAGCGCGGTATTATTCGCGTCGGTGCTGAAGTAAAAGATGGAGATCTACTTGTTGGTAAAGTAACGCCAAAAGGTGTAACAGAATTAACGGCAGAAGAACGTCTATTACATGCAATCTTCGGTGAAAAAGCACGTGAAGTACGTGATACATCACTACGTGTACCACACGGTGGTGGCGGTATTATCTTAGACGTAAAAGTGTTTAACCGTGAAGATGGCGATGAATTGCCACCAGGCGTGAATCAACTTGTACGTGCATATATCGTTCAAAAGCGTAAAATTTCTGAAGGTGACAAAATGGCCGGTCGTCATGGTAACAAAGGTGTTATCTCCCGTATTTTACCGGAAGAAGATATGCCTTACTTACCAGATGGTACGCCAATCGATATCATGTTAAACCCATTAGGGGTACCATCTCGTATGAATATCGGTCAGGTATTAGAGCTTCATCTTGGTATGGCAGCAAGATACCTTGGTATTCACATTGCAACACCGGTATTCGATGGTGCTCGTGAGGAAGATGTATGGGGCACAATTGAAGAAGCTGGTATGGCAAATGACGCGAAAACAATCCTGTATGACGGACGTACTGGTGAGCCATTCGATAACCGTGTATCTGTTGGTGTCATGTATATGATCAAACTTGCGCACATGGTTGACGATAAACTTCATGCTCGTTCTACTGGACCATACTCACTTGTAACGCAGCAACCTCTTGGAGGTAAAGCTCAGTTCGGTGGACAGCGTTTCGGTGAGATGGAGGTTTGGGCACTTGAAGCTTATGGTGCTGCTTATACTCTTCAAGAAATCTTAACAGTGAAGTCTGATGATGTTATTGGACGTGTTAAGACGTATGAAGCAATTGTTAAAGGTGAAAATGTTCCAGAACCAGGCGTTCCTGAATCATTCAAAGTATTGATTAAAGAACTGCAAAGTTTAGGTATGGACGTTAAAATGATGTCTATCAACGATACAGAAATTGAAATGCGTGATACGGAAGATGACGATGATCATCAATCAGCAGATAAATTGAATGTTGAAGTTGAGACAACTAAGGAATAATTGGGATAACCTGTAGACTAAAAGGGAGGTAGGCCCCTTGATAGATGTAAATAACTTTGAATATATGAAGATTGGACTTGCTTCACCTGACAAGATTCGTTCTTGGTCATACGGTGAAGTTAAGAAACCAGAAACAATTAACTATCGTACGTTAAAGCCTGAAAAAGATGGCTTGTTCTGTGAGCGTATTTTCGGACCACAAAAGGACTGGGAATGTCATTGCGGGAAATATAAACGTGTACGTTATAAAGGTGTAGTTTGTGATCGATGTGGCGTTGAAGTAACGCGTGCAAAAGTTCGTCGTGAACGTATGGGTCATATCGAATTAGCTGCTCCTGTATCTCATATTTGGTATTTCAAAGGTATCCCGAGCCGCATGGGACTTGTCTTAGACATGTCCCCTCGCGCGCTTGAAGAAGTAATTTATTTCGCTTCTTATGTTGTAACAGAAAGTGGAGATACACCACTTGATAAGAAGCAATTACTTTCTGAAAAAGAATACCGTGCATATCGTGATCGATATGGCAGTACATTCCATGCTGCTATGGGTGCAGAAGCGATTAAAAAATTACTGCAAGACATCGATTTAGATAAAGAAGTAGACTTCTTAAAAGAAGAATTAAAAACAGCACAAGGACAACGCCGTACTCGTGCTATTAAACGTCTAGAAGTATTAGAAGCATTCCGTAACTCTGGAAATCACCCATCTTGGATGATCTTAGAGGTTCTTCCAGTTATCCCACCAGAACTACGCCCGATGGTACAGTTAGATGGTGGACGTTTTGCTACTTCTGACTTAAACGACTTATATCGTCGTGTAATTAACCGTAACAACCGTTTAAAACGTCTATTGGACTTAGGTGCACCAAGCATTATCGTTCAAAACGAAAAACGTATGTTACAAGAAGCTGTAGACGCATTAATCGATAATGGTCGCCGTGGCCGTCCAGTTACTGGACCAGGTAACCGTCCATTAAAATCACTATCTCACATGCTTAAAGGTAAACAAGGACGTTTCCGTCAAAACTTATTAGGTAAACGTGTTGACTACTCTGGCCGTTCTGTAATCGTCGTAGGACCGAACTTAAAGATGTACCAATGTGGATTGCCGAAAGAAATGGCACTTGAATTGTTTAAACCTTTCGTTATGAAAGAGTTAGTTGGAAAAGGATTAGCACACAACATTAAGAGTGCTAAACGTAAAATCGAGCGTGTACACCCTGAAGTTTGGGACGTTTTAGAATCTGTGATTAAAGAGCATCCAGTACTTCTAAACCGCGCACCAACACTTCACCGTCTTGGTATCCAGGCGTTTGAACCTACACTAGTAGAAGGTCGTGCAATCCGTCTTCACCCACTTGTATGTACTGCATACAACGCGGACTTTGACGGTGACCAAATGGCGGTTCACGTTCCGTTATCATCAGAGGCACAAGCAGAAGCTCGTATCCTTATGTTAGCGGCACAAAACATCTTGAATCCAAAAGACGGAAAACCAGTTGTTACTCCATCTCAGGATATGGTATTAGGTAACTATTACTTAACACTTGAGCGCGAGGGTGCAATCGGTGAAGGTATGGTCTTCAAAGATGCAAACGAAGCAATACTTGCATACCAAAATGGATATGTACATCTGCACACACGTGTTGCAGTTGCTGCGAGTTCGGTAAATAATGTAACGTTTACTGAAGAGCAAAAGAGTAAGCTTCTATTAACAACAGTTGGTAAATTAATATTTAACGAAATCTTACCAGAGTCGTTCCCTTATATTAATGAACCAACAAACTCAAACCTTGAAAAAGAAACACCAGCGGAATATTTCGTTGAAAAAGGTGCGAACATTAAAGAAATTATTGCTAGTCGCGAAGAAGTGGCACCATTTAGCAAGAAAATCCTTGGTAATATTATTGCGGAAGTATTCAAACGTTTCCAAATTACAGAAACGTCTCGCATGCTTGACCGTATGAAAAACTTAGGATTTAAATACTCTACAAAAGCTGGTATTACAGTTGGGGTATCAGATATTCTTGTATTAGGTGAAAAAGATGAAATTCTCCATGAAGCACAAGCAAAAGTAGATAATGTAATTAAACAATTCCGTCGCGGTTTAATCACGGAAGAAGAACGTTACGATCGTGTTATCTCTATTTGGAGTAATGCAAAAGATGTTATCCAAGGAAAGCTGATGAAATCCTTGAATAAACGCAACCCAATCTTCATGATGAGTGATTCCGGTGCCCGTGGTAACGCATCGAACTTTACTCAGCTTGCTGGTATGCGTGGTCTGATGGCCAATCCATCTGGTCGTATCATTGAGCTTCCGATCAAATCGAGTTTCCGTGAAGGTTTAACAGTACTTGAGTACTTCATCTCTACGCATGGTGCGCGTAAAGGTCTTGCCGATACAGCACTTAAAACTGCCGATTCTGGTTACTTAACACGTCGTCTTGTAGACGTTGCACAAGATGTAATTGTTCGTCAAGATGATTGTGGAACAGATCGCGGTTTACTAATTGGTGCGATTAAAGAGGGTAATGAAGTTATTGAGTCACTATATGATCGTCTTGTTGGACGTTTTGCAAGAAAAACTGTAAAACATCCTGAAACAGGTGAAGTATTAGTTGTTGAAAATCAATTAATTACTGAAGATATTGCTCATATCGTTGAAAAGTCGGGTGTTGAAACTGTAAACATTCGTTCAGCGTTTACGTGTAATACTCGCCATGGTGTATGTAAGAAGTGTTACGGTCGTAACTTAGCAACTGGTACAGACGTAGAAGTAGGAGAAGCGGTAGGTATTATCGCAGCTCAATCTATCGGTGAGCCAGGTACACAGTTAACGATGCGTACGTTCCATACAGGTGGGGTTGCCGGGGATGATATCACACAAGGTTTACCTCGTATCCAAGAGATCTTCGAAGCTCGTAATCCGAAGGGTCAGGCAGTTATCAGTGAAATTGACGGTGTTATCGCAGCGATCAACGATGTTAAAGATCGCCAAGAAGTAGTTGTACAGGGTGAAGTTGAAGCTCGTACGTATGCTATTCCTTACGGTGCTCGTCTGAAAGTAACTCTAGGACAGCCAATTAGCCACGGTAAAGAGTTAACAGAAGGTTCTATTGATCCGAAGGAATTACTAAAAGTAACGGACATTACAGCAGTTCAAGAATACTTATTACGTGAAGTTCAAAAAGTATACCGTATGCAAGGGGTAGAAATTGGTGACAAACACGTAGAAGTAATGGTACGTCAAATGCTACGTAAAGTTCGTGTAAGTGATGCGGGTGAAACAGATGTATTACCAGGAACATTACTAGATATCCATCAGTTTACTGATGCGAATGCGAAGGTGTTACTGAAAGGTAAACAACCAGCAACGGCTAGACCGGTTCTACTTGGTATTACAAAAGCTTCACTTGAGACAGATTCGTTCTTATCTGCGGCGTCATTCCAAGAAACAACTCGTGTTCTAACAGATGCAGCAATTAAGGGTAAACGCGATGAGCTTCTAGGATTGAAAGAGAATGTTATTATCGGTAAGCTTGTTCCTGCTGGAACAGGTATGAATCGTTATCGCAAAGTGGATCTTGTAAAAACAACACAAGATAACATGAATGTAGAAAACGATGAAGTTTATGTGGAACAGTAAAATTTTCCGTCGTAAATTTTGTATAAAAACAGCTGATCCTAGTTGACATTGTATGAGACAAAATGTTACTATAATCAAGGTTGCTCCTGAACGATGCTTTGGAGGATATTTAAATGTCTTATCAAAAAGTGTCAAATGCTGAAAATGTAGTCGTTGGTCATAAACGAACATTGGAAGCAATCAAAAATGGTATAGTTAAAGAAGTTGTTATTGCGGAAGATGCTGATGTGCGGTTAACCCATGTTATCATTCGTACTGCCTTGCAACATAACATACCCATAACCAAAGTTGAATCAGTTCGTAAGCTTGGAAAAGTTTCGGGGATTCAAGTGGGAGCTTCAGCAATAGGAATAATAAGTTAAAACTGTTTTTGTGAGGAGAGAGCATTTGCTCTTCCTTGCAAAAACTTTGTTTTCAACTAATAATGAACCACCTGGATATGTGGTCATACAAACATGCGAAGGGAGGATAATCAAATGCCTACTATTAACCAATTAGTGAGAAATGGTCGTACTGATAAAGTATGGAAGTCTAAATCACCTGCGTTAAACAAAGGTTTTAATTCTTTAAAGAAAAAATCAACTGATATCTCTGCACCTCAAAAACGTGGTGTGTGTACTCGTGTTGGTACAATGACTCCGAAGAAACCGAACTCAGCGTTACGTAAATACGCTCGTGTACGTTTAACAAACGGTATTGAAGTTACAGCTTACATCCCAGGTATCGGTCATAACCTACAAGAGCATAGCGTAGTATTAATTCGCGGTGGTCGAGTAAAGGATTTACCAGGGGTACGTTACCACATCGTTCGTGGTGCGCTTGATACAGCTGGTGTTGACAAACGTATGCAAGGACGTTCTAAATATGGTACTAAGCGACCAAAACCTGCTAAAAAATAATAAACTTATAATGAAAGGAGGAACTCAATATGCCTCGTAAAGGACCTGTTGCGAAACGTGACGTGTTACCAGATCCAATGTACAATTCTAAACTTGTAACACGCCTAATCAACAAAATGATGGTTGACGGTAAAAAAGGTAAATCTCAAACAATTCTTTATAACGCTTTCGATATCGTTCGTGAACGTTCAGATAAAGAACCAATGGAAGTATTCGAGCAAGCTCTTAAGAACATCATGCCTGTTCTTGAAGTACGTGCTCGTCGTGTTGGTGGTGCTAACTACCAAGTTCCAGTTGAGGTTCGTCCAGAACGCCGTACAACTTTAGGTCTTCGCTGGTTAGTAAACTATGCTCGTCTTCGTGGTGAAAAAACTATGGAAGAGCGTCTAGCTTACGAAATCTTAGATGCAGCTAACAACGCTGGTGCATCTGTTAAGAAACGTGAAGACACTCATAAAATGGCAGAAGCTAACAAAGCATTTGCTCATTACCGTTGGTAGGATTCAACGTAAAATAAATTGTAAGCATAAACCGCTTTATTTGTCGCTTATGGAAGTGTGGAGAGGGAGAATGCCTCTCCCTTTCGTTGGGCGCTCGTTTTACATAATGAGGGTACTGGACACTGGCATATGTAACAATATAAAGTGGCTTTTTTGCTACTTAAAATAAAATAATCCAATCCATATATGGAAGGAGCAAGACACCAAATGACTAGAGAGTTCTCTTTAGAAAACACTCGTAATATTGGTATCATGGCTCACATCGATGCTGGTAAAACAACAGCAACTGAGCGTATTCTGTATTACACAGGACGTATTCATAAAATCGGTGAAACTCATGAAGGTGCATCTCAGATGGACTGGATGGAGCAAGAGCAAGAACGTGGTATCACAATTACTTCTGCTGCAACTACAGCACAATGGAAAGGTCACCGTGTAAATATCATTGACACTCCAGGACACGTAGATTTCACAGTAGAAGTAGAACGTTCTTTACGCGTACTTGATGGCGCAGTAGCAGTACTTGATGCACAATCTGGTGTAGAACCACAAACAGAAACTGTTTGGCGTCAGGCTACTACTTATGGTGTACCTCGTATCGTATTCGTTAACAAAATGGATAAGATTGGTGCAGATTTCTTATACTCTGTAGGAACAATCCACGATCGTTTACAAGCAAACGCACATCCAATTCAGTTACCAATCGGTGCTGAAGATGAGTTCAATGGTATCATTGACCTTGTTGAAGAGTGTGCTTACATGTACTCTAACGATTTAGGAACAGACATCGAGCGTGTCGAAATTCCTGAAGAGCATAAAGAATTAGCTGAAGAATACCGTGGAAAACTTATTGAAGCGGTAGCTGAGCTTGATGAAGAAATGATGATGAAGTACCTAGAAGGTGAAGAAATCACTGTAGAAGAGCTTAAAGCTGGTATCCGTAAGGCTACAACTTCTGTAGAATTCTTCCCAGTAATCTGTGGTTCTGCATTCAAAAATAAAGGTGTTCAAATTCTGTTAGACGCAGTTATCGACTACCTACCATCTCCATTAGATGTACCTGCTATTAAAGGTACTCTTCCGGATACAGATGAAGCTATCGAGCGTAAGTCTAGCGATGAAGAACCATTCGCAGCTTTAGCATTCAAAATCATGACTGATCCTTATGTTGGTAAGTTAACGTTCTTCCGTGTGTACTCTGGTGTGTTAAACTCTGGATCATACGTGAAAAACTCAACTAAAGGTAAGCGTGAGCGTGTAGGTCGTATCCTACAAATGCACGCTAACAGCCGTGAAGAGATTTCAACAGTTTACGCTGGTGATATCGCTGCTGCTGTAGGTTTAAAAGATACTACTACTGGTGATACTCTTTGTGACGAGAAGAGCCTTGTTATCCTTGAGTCTATGGAATTCCCAGAACCAGTTATCTCTGTAGCTATCGAACCAAAATCTAAAGCTGACCAAGATAAAATGGGTACAGCATTATCTAAGCTTTCTGAAGAAGATCCAACATTCCGTGCTCACACTGACCAAGAAACTGGCCAAACAATCATCGCTGGTATGGGTGAACTTCACCTTGATATCATCGTTGACCGTATGCGCCGTGAATTCAAAGTGGAAGCAAACGTTGGTGCTCCTCAGGTAGCATACCGTGAGACTTTCCGCGCTGCTGCGAAAGTTGAAGGTAAGTTCGCTCGTCAATCTGGTGGTCGTGGACAATTCGGTCACGTTTGGATTGAGTTTGAACCTAATGAAGAAGGTAAAGGTTTTGAATTCCAAAACAAAATCGTCGGCGGTGTAGTTCCACGTGAATACATCCCAGCTGTTGGAGCGGGTCTTGAAGACTCACTTAAAAATGGTGTACTAGCTGGTTATCCACTAGTTGACATCAAAGCTGCGTTAGTTGACGGATCTTACCATGATGTCGATTCATCTGAGATGGCGTTCAAAATCGCTGCATCTATGGCGCTTAAAGCTGCGGTTTCTAAATGTAGCCCAGTAATTCTTGAGCCAATGATGAAAGTTGAAGTTGTAATTCCTGAAGAGTACATGGGTGACATTATGGGCGACGTAACATCTCGTCGTGGACGTGTAGAAGGTATGGAAGCTCGCGGTAACGCTCAAGTTGTTCGCGCTATGGTTCCACTTTCTGAAATGTTCGGTTATGCAACGGCATTACGTTCTAACACTCAAGGACGCGGAACATTCTCAATGACATTTGATCATTATGAAGAAGTACCGAAGTCTGTTTCTGAAGAAATTATTAAAAAAAATAAAGGTGAATAATTGATTTTTATCGATTGTTCAAGTATAACTACTTATGTAAGCTTAGAAAGTGAGACGCAAGTTTCACTTTCTAGTCTAAATATAAAATAACCCATATAAACTAAGGAGGAATTTAGAATGGCTAAAGCTAAATTCGAACGTTCTAAACCCCATGTTAACATCGGTACAATCGGCCACGTTGACCATGGTAAAACTACATTAACTGCTGCGATCACTACAGTTCTTGCAAAAGCTGGTGGTGCTGAAGCACGCGGATACGATCAAATCGACGCTGCTCCAGAAGAAAGAGAGCGCGGAATCACAATCTCAACTGCACACGTTGAGTACGAAACTGAAACTCGTCACTATGCACACGTTGACTGCCCAGGTCATGCTGACTATGTTAAAAACATGATCACTGGTGCTGCTCAAATGGACGGCGGTATCTTAGTAGTATCTGCTGCTGATGGTCCAATGCCTCAAACACGTGAGCACATCCTTCTTTCTCGTCAAGTAGGTGTTCCTTACATCGTTGTATTCTTAAACAAATGCGACATGGTAGATGACGAAGAATTATTAGAATTAGTAGAAATGGAAGTTCGCGACCTATTATCTGAATACGGATTCCCAGGCGACGATATTCCTGTAATTAAAGGTTCTGCTCTTAAAGCTCTTCAAGGAGAAGCTGAGTGGGAAGAAAAAATCATCGAATTAATGACTGAAGTTGATGCTTACATCCCAACTCCAGAACGTGAAACTGACAAACCATTCTTAATGCCTATCGAGGATGTATTCTCTATCACAGGTCGTGGTACAGTTGCAACTGGTCGTGTTGAGCGTGGAATCGTTAAAGTTGGTGACGTAGTAGAAATCATCGGTCTTGCTGAAGAGAATGCTACTACAACTGTAACTGGTGTAGAAATGTTCCGTAAGCTTCTTGACCAAGCTCAAGCTGGAGACAACATCGGTGCTCTACTTCGTGGGGTTGCTCGTGAAGACATCCAACGTGGACAAGTTCTTGCTAAAACTGGCTCTGTAAAAGCACACGCTAAATTCAAAGCTGAGGTTTTCGTATTATCTAAAGAAGAAGGTGGACGTCATACTCCATTCTTCGCTAACTACCGTCCACAGTTCTACTTCCGTACAACTGACGTAACTGGTATCATCCAATTACCAGAAGGTACTGAAATGGTAATGCCTGGTGACAACATCGAAATGACTATCGAACTTATCGCTCCAATCGCTATCGAAGAGGGAACTAAATTCTCTATTCGTGAAGGTGGACGTACAGTAGGTTACGGTGTAGTTGCTACAATCGTTGCTGAGTAGTCTTTAATTAGATTATTAAAAACTCAAGGGATTCTCCCTTGAGTTTTTTTATTGCTTATTACTATAGAAGAAAGAGATGTATTTTCTATTTTTGGATGAGTTTCTTCTATAGTATATAAAACGAAAACAACACCCAAAAACTGTAAGGTGAATAAGAGTAGATGAAAACTTGATATTCTTTAAAGTGCCATGTATAATAGCAAAAGTAGAGAAAAGCAGATGCGAACAAAAAGATGCTTGCATCTAGACGAATAACATTGTATAATAGACAATGTTGGTCTTTGACTGCGATGAAGTGGAAGGTTGCTGACACACCCGGCCGCTTTGCCATGGCATGGTGTGGGGAAATTTCCATGGAGAAGGTCTATTTTAGAAATAGGCGAACGAAGGAGGGAAAATAATGGCAAAAGAAAAAATTCGTATCCGTTTAAAAGCTTATGATCACCGTATTCTTGATCAATCAGCTGAGAAAATTGTAGAAACAGCTAAGCGTTCTGGGGCAACAGTTTCTGGTCCGATCCCATTACCAACTGAGAAGACTATTTACACAATTCTTCGTGCTGTTCATAAGTACAAAGATTCTCGTGAACAATTCGAAATGCGCACACACAAACGTCTAATCGACATCGTGAGTCCTACTCCGCAAACAGTAGATTCATTAATGCGTTTAGATTTACCATCTGGTGTAGATATCGAAATCAAACTATAATTCATATAACTTAAAAATGTAGGAGGTGTAACTCATGACCAAAGGAATCTTAGGAAGAAAGATCGGTATGACTCAAGTATTTGCTGAGAACGGTGAGTTAATCCCAGTAACGGTAATCGCTGCTAATCCAAACGTTGTTCTTCAAAAGAAAACAACTGAAACTGATGGCTACAACGCAATTCAGTTAGGATTTGAAGATAAACGTGAAAAGTTAACTAACAAACCTGAACAAGGCCACACTGCTAAAGCATCTACAACTCCTAAGCGCTTCATTCGCGAAATCCGCGATGCAGACGTGGACGGATTAGAGGTTGGTCAAGAGGTAAAAGTTGAAGTTTTCGCTGCAGGTGAAATCGTTGACGTAACAGGAATTTCTAAAGGTAAAGGTTTCCAAGGTGTTATTAAACGCCACGGACAATCTCGCGGACCTATGTCTCATGGTTCTCGCTATCACCGTCGTCCAGGTTCAATGGGGCCAGTTGCTCCGAACCGTGTATTCAAAGGCAAAAAACTTGCTGGACGTATGGGTGGAGACCAAGTTACTATCCAAAACTTAGAAATCGTTCAAGTTGACACTGAGCGCAACTTATTACTAGTAAAAGGTAACGTTCCAGGTGCTAAGAAATCTCTTGTAGTTGTTCAAGGCGCTGTGAAGGTTAGCAAATAATTCACAATAGGAAGGAGGAATTCCAATGCCAAAAGTTACTGTATATAACCAAACTGGTTCACAGGTTGGTGAAATCGAATTAGCTGAAGCTATTTTCGGTATCGAACCAAATGAAGCTGTACTATTTGAAGCTGTAATGATGCAACGTGCATCTTTACGTCAAGGTACACACAAAGTAAAAACTCGCTCTGAAGTTCGTGGTGGTGGTCGTAAACCATGGCGTCAAAAAGGAACTGGACGTGCTCGTCAAGGTTCTATCCGCTCTCCTCAATGGCGTGGTGGTGGTACGGTATTCGGACCTACACCAAGAAGCTATGCGTACAAACTTCCTAAGAAAGTTCGTCGTTTAGCAATCAAATCTGCATTAGCTACTAAAGTAGTTGAGAACAACATTGTAGTTCTTGAGGACCTAGTGTTAAATGCACCAAAAACAAAAGACATGGTAGCAGTACTTAAAGGATTAACTGTTGAGAAGAAAGCTCTTATCGTAACTGCTGATGCAAACGAATCTGTAGAGTTATCTGCTCGCAATATCCCTGGAGTAACAGTAATCACTGCTGATGGCGTAAACGTGCTAGATGTGCTTCATCATGATAAGCTAATCATGACAAAAGCGGCAGTGGAAAAAGTAGAGGAGGTGCTTGCATAATGAGAGATCCTCGTGATATCATTAAGCGCCCAGTTATCACTGAACGTTCTATGGAAATGATGGCTGAAAAAAAATACACGTTCGACGTGGACGTTAAATCTAATAAAACAGAGGTTAAAGACGCTATAGAAGCGATCTTTGGTGTTAATGTAGACAAAGTAAATATCATGAACTACAAGCCGAAAGCAAAACGTGTTGGTCGTCACGCTGGTTTTACTAGCCGTCGTCGTAAAGCAATCGTTAAGCTAACTGCTGACAGCAAAGAAATCGAAATCTTCCAAGGCGTTTAATTCTTACTAAAGAAGGAGGGAAATTGAGATGGGAATTAAAAAGTATAATCCAACTACTAACGGTCGTCGTAACATGACTACGAATGATTTCGCTGAAATCACGACCGACAGACCAGAAAAGTCTTTACTTGCTCCTTTAAGCAAAAAGGCTGGTCGTAATAACCAAGGTAAAATTACTGTACGTCATCAAGGTGGCGGACATAAGCGTCAATACCGTATCATCGACTTTAAGCGTAACAAAGATGGAATTCCAGGACGCGTTGCTACGATCGAATACGATCCAAACCGCTCTGCGAATATCGCATTAATTAACTACGTTGACGGTGAAAAACGTTACATTCTTGCTCCTAAAACTTTAGAAGTAGGTATGGAAGTTATGTCTGGCCCTGAAGCTGACATTAAAATCGGTAACGCATTACCATTAATCAACATTCCAGTAGGTACTGTTGTTCATAATATCGAGCTTAAGCCTGGTCGTGGAGGACAATTAGTCCGTTCTGCTGGTACATCTGCTCAAGTACTTGGTAAAGAAGGAAAATACGTACTTGTACGTTTAACTTCTGGTGAAGTACGTTTAGTATTATCTGCTTGTCGCGCTTCAATCGGTCAAGTTGGTAACGAACAACACGAACTTATCAAAATCGGTAAAGCAGGTCGCTCTCGCTGGTTAGGTAAGCGCCCAACAGTTCGTGGTTCTGTAATGAACCCGGTTGATCACCCACACGGTGGTGGTGAAGGACGCTCTCCAATCGGACGTAAGTCTCCAATGTCTCCATGGGGTAAACCAACTCTTGGATTCAAGACTCGTAAGAAAAACAAAGCGTCTGATAAATTTATCGTTCGTCGTCGTAAAAAATAATGGGATTGTAGTACGGTTCATTTCAAGAACCGTACGCCAATCACGAAGGGAGGCACCAAAATGGCTCGTAGCTTAAAAAAAGGACCATTTGTCGATGATCACTTAATGAACAAAATGGAAAAATTAGTTGCATCTGAGCAAAAACAAGTTGTTAAAACTTGGTCTCGCCGTTCAACAATCTTCCCTCAGTTCATCGGACATACAATTGCTGTATATGATGGTCGTAAACACGTACCTGTGTACATCACTGAGGATATGGTTGGCCATAAGTTAGGTGAATTCGCACCAACTCGTACGTATAAAGGTCACCTTGCTGACGATAAGAAAACTAGAAGATAATGAGAGGAGGCACTTCAATGCAAGCTAAAGCAGTAGTGAGAACAGTTCGTATTGCTCCTCGTAAGGTTCGTTTAGTAGTAGACTTAATCCGAGGTAAGCAAGTGGGTGAAGCGATTGCTATCCTTAACCACACACCAAAAACTGCTTCTCCAGTTGTAGAAAAAGTTTTAAAATCTGCAATCGCAAATGCAGAGCACAATTATGAGATGGATATTAACAACCTAGTTGTTGAAAAAGTCTTCGTTGACGAAGGTCCAACGTTGAAACGTTTCCGTCCACGTGCAATGGGTCGTGCAAGCCAAATTAACAAACGCACAAGCCACATCACAGTTGTGGTATCAGAAAAGAAGGAGGGATAATCGATGGGTCAGAAGGTTAATCCAATTGGTCTTCGTGTCGGTATTATCCGCGACTGGGAATCTCGTTGGTTCGCTGAGAAAGATTATGCTACGTTATTACATGAAGACATCAAAATCCGTGAGTACATTACTGTACGCTTAAAAGATTCTGCTGTTGCTAAAGTAGAAATCGAACGTGCAGCAAATCGTGTAAATGTTACAATTCACACTGCAAAACCTGGTATGGTAATTGGTAAAGGTGGTACTGAAGTTGAAGCACTTCGTAAAGCTCTTAACCAATTAACAGGCAAGCGTGTACACATTAACATTTTAGAAGTTAAGAGAGCTGATCTTAACGCTAAATTAGTGGGCGAAAACATCGCTCGTCAATTAGAAAACCGTGTATCATTCCGTCGTGCACAAAAGCAAGTTATTCAACGTGCTATGCGTGCAGGAGCAAAAGGTATTAAAACACAGGTTTCTGGTCGTCTTGGCGGGGCTGATATCGCTCGTGCAGAATCTTACAGTGAAGGAACTGTTCCACTTCATACACTTCGCGCTGATATTGACTATGCAGCAGTTGAAGCTGATACAACATACGGTAAATTAGGCGTAAAAGTATGGATCTACCGTGGAGAAGTCCTTCCTACAAAAAAGAAAGCTTCTGAGGAAGGAGGAAAATAATATGTTAATGCCAAAACGCGTAAAATATCGTAGAGAGCATCGTGGTAAAATGCGTGGTCGTGCAAAAGGTGGAACTGAAATTGCTTTCGGTGAATTCGGTTTACAAGCACAAGCTGCTTCATGGATTACAAACCGTCAAATCGAAGCTGCTCGTCGTGCAATGACTCGTTACATGAAACGTGGCGGTAAAGTATGGATTAAAATTTTCCCTTCTAAACCTTACACTGCAAAACCTCTAGAAGTACGTATGGGTTCCGGTAAAGGGGCACCAGAAGGCTGGGTAGCAGTAGTAAAACCTGGGAAAATTATGTTTGAAATCGCGGGTGTATCTGAAGAGGTAGCACGCGAAGCATTACGTCTTGCAGCTCACAAACTACCTGTGAAATGTAAGTTCGTAAAACGTGAAGAAAATGGTGGTGAATCTAATGAAAACTAATGATATTCGTGAATTAACCACTGCCGAAATCGAAACAAAAGTTAAAGCTTTAAAGGAAGAATTGTTCAATCTTCGCTTCCAACTTGCTACAGGACAATTAGAGAATCCAACTCGCATCCGTGAAGTGCGTAAAGCGATTGCTCGTATGAAAACTGTAGTTTGTGAAAGAGAGATCGGAATTAATCGATAAATTGAGGGGAGGTTTGCATAGTGAGCGAACGTAACCAACGCAAAGTTTATACTGGTCGTGTTGTGTCTGATAAAATGGACAAAACGATTACAGTTTTAGTTGAAACTTACAAAACTCATTCCTTGTACGGAAAACGTGTTAAGTATTCTAAAAAGTACAAAGCCCATGATGAGCAAAACCAAGCAAAACTTGGCGATATCGTTAAAATCATGGAAACTCGCCCGCTTTCTGCTACTAAGCGTTTCCGTTTAGTTGAAATCGTTGAAGAAGCGGTTGTTATCTAAATAGACGAATCGGAATTTTTAGTCCGAAGGGAGGTTTCATAACATGATCCAACAAGAATCTCGTTTGAAAGTTGCTGACAACTCTGGTGCACGTGAACTTTTAACAATTAAAGTATTAGGCGGCTCTGGTCGTAAATATGCTAATATTGGTGATATTATCGTTGCTACGGTAAAACAAGCAACACCAGGTGGCGTTGTTAAAAAAGGTGACGTTGTTAAGGCAGTAGTGGTACGTACGAAGAGCGGAGCTCGTCGTCCGGACGGTTCTTATATTAAATTTGATGAAAACGCAGCGGTTATCATCAAAGACGATAAGAGCCCACGTGGTACTCGTATCTTCGGACCAGTAGCTCGTGAATTACGTGATAGCAACTTCATGAAGATCGTTTCTTTAGCTCCAGAAGTTCTATAATTTAAGGTATTGCCTTGCTAAGGAGGTGCAGAATTAAGATGCATGTAAAAAAAGGTGATAAAGTTCAGGTAATCACTGGTAAAGACAAAGGAAAACAAGGCGTTATCCTTGTGGCTTTCCCAAAGCAAAACCGTGTTATCGTTGAGGGTGTTAACATCGTTAAAAAACACTCTAAGCCATCTCAATTAAATCCACAAGGTGGAATTATTACGAAAGAAGCACCTATTCACGTTTCTAATGTTATGGTATTAGATCCGAAAACAGGCGAACCTACTCGCGTAGGCTTCAAAGTAGAAGATGGTAAAAAAGTTCGTATTGCAAAAAAATCTGGTGAATTATTAGATAAATAATTTTCTTAAGAAAGGAGGTCACTTCATTGAATCGCCTTAAAGAGAAGTTCCAAAAGGAAATTACTCCTGCTCTAATGAGCAAGTTTAACTATAAATCTGTGATGGAAGTACCGAAAATCGAAAAGATCGTAATCAACACTGGTGTTGGTGACGCGGTATCTAACTCAAAAGCTTTAGACAATGCAGTAGAAGAATTAACGCAAATCGCAGGTCAAAAACCTGTTGTAACTCGCGCTAAAAAATCAATCGCTGGTTTCCGTCTTCGTGAAGGTATGCCAATCGGTGCGAAAGTAACTTTACGCGGACAACAAATGTATGAGTTCTTCGACAAATTAGTATCAGTTTCTTTACCACGTGTACGTGATTTCCGTGGTGTTTCTAAGAAATCATTCGATGGTCGTGGGAACTACACATTAGGTGTTAAAGAGCAACTAATTTTCCCTGAGATTGATTATGATAAAGTAAGTAAAGTCCGCGGTATGGACATCGTAATCGTTACTACAGCGAAAACTGATGAAGAAGCTCGTGAACTTTTAACACAATTCGGTATGCCATTCCAAAAATAATGGAAGCCAACGCTAAGTAGAGGAGGCGAAAACGTGGCTAAAAAATCTATGATCGCGAAACAAAAGCGTACTCCTAAGTTTAAAGTACAAGAGTATACACGTTGCGAACGCTGCGGTCGTCCGCATTCTGTATACCGCAAATTTAAGCTTTGCCGTATTTGTTTCCGTGAACTTGCATATAAAGGTCAAATTCCTGGTGTTAAAAAAGCTAGTTGGTAAAACCCACAAATGGGAAGGAGGTAAAACACATGGTGATGACAGATCCAATTGCAGACATGCTTACTCGCATCCGTAATGCGAACATGGTACGTCATGAGAAATTAGAGGTTCCTGCTTCTAAAATCAAAAAAGAGATCGCTGAACTTTTAAAACGTGAAGGTTTCATTCGTGATGTAGAATACATTGGGGATAACAAACAAGGTATCCTTCGTATTTTCCTGAAATATGGTGCAAACAATGAACGTGTAATCACTGGATTAAAACGTATCAGTAAACCTGGCTTACGCGTTTACGCAAAAGCTGATGAAGTACCACGTGTACTTAACGGATTAGGTATCGCTCTTGTTTCTACATCTAAGGGAGTAATGACAGACAAAGACGCTCGTCAATTACAAACTGGTGGAGAAGTAGTAGCATACGTTTGGTAATATATATTTAAAACGAACGGAGGTGTGACCACATGTCTCGTATTGGTAAAAAGATTCTTGAAATCCCTGCAGGTGTTACTATTACAGTTGCAGAAGACAATACTGTAACAGTAAAAGGCCCTAAAGGTGAATTAACTCGTACTTTCAAAACTGATATGTCTATCAAAATTGAAGAAAATACACTAACAGTTGAGCGTCCATCTGAACAGAAGGAACACCGTGCATTACACGGTACAACTCGTGCTTTAATCGGAAACATGGTTGAAGGTGTAACTACAGGTTTCGTACGCGGACTTGAATTAGTCGGTGTTGGTTACCGTGCTCAAAAACAAGGAGATAAACTTGTTTTAAGCGTAGGTTATTCTCATCCAGTAGAAATGACTCCAGAAGCAGGACTTGAAGTTGAAGTACCTGTACCAACTAAAATCGTAATTAAAGGTATCGACAAGCAACGTGTTGGCGAATTTGCTGCTAACATCCGCGCTGTACGTGCTCCTGAACCATATAAAGGTAAAGGTATTCGTTACGAAGGCGAAGTTGTTCGTCGTAAAGAAGGTAAAACTGCTAAGTAAACCCGTTAGGTGAAAGAAAGGAGTGACAAGAATGATCACTAAAGCTGCTAAAAATGCGACTCGTAAGAAAAGACATGCACGTGTACGTGCTAAACTTACTGGTACTGCAGAACGTCCACGTTTAAACGTGTACCGTTCTAACCAACATATTTACGCTCAAGTTATTGATGATGTAAATGGTGTAACATTAGTAAGTGCATCTACTCTTGATAAAGACCTTGCTCTTAACGGTACTAGCAATACTGAAGCTGCTACGAAAGTTGGAGAATCAGTTGCTAAGCGTGCTGTAGAGAAAGGCGTTAAAGAAGTAGTATTTGATCGCGGTGGTTACTTATACCATGGCCGTGTTAAAGCTCTAGCTGAAGCTGCTCGTGAGGCTGGATTACAATTTTAATGGTCAAAGGAGGGAAAATTGATGCAACGCATTGACCCAAGTAAATTAGAACTTGAAGAACGTGTAGTTACGATAAATCGTGTCGCGAAAGTTGTTAAGGGTGGTCGTCGTTTCCGCTTTGCTGCACTAGTTGTAGTTGGCGATAAAAACGGTCATGTTGGATTCGGTACTGGTAAAGCACAAGAGGTACCAGACGCAATCCGTAAAGCTATCGAAGACGCTAAGAAAAACCTAATCGCTGTACCATTAGTTGGTACAACAATTCCTCACACAATCAACGGTCATTTTGGAGCTGGTGAAGTATTCTTAAAACCTGCTGCTGAGGGTACTGGTGTTATTGCTGGTGGACCTGTTCGTGCGGTACTAGAATTAGCTGGTGTACAAGATATTCTTTCGAAATCTCTTGGTTCTAACACACCAATCAACATGATTCGCGCTACTGTGAACGGATTAAGCGAACTTAAGCGCGCTGAAGATGTTGCAAAATTACGCGGTAAATCTGTAGAAGAGCTACTAGGTTAAGGAGGGAAAACAAATGGCGAAAAAGTTAGAAATTACCCTCACTCGTAGTGTAATTGGTCGTCCACAAGATCAACGTGCGACGGTAGAAGCTTTAGGTCTTAAAAAGTTGAATTCAACTGTAGTTAAGGAAGAAACTCCTGCTATTCTTGGTATGATCAACAAAGTTTCTCACCTTATCTCTGTAAAAGAAGCTTAAGGATAACTCATTAATATAAGGAGGTGCCTGGGAATGAAACTTCATGAATTAAAACCTGCAGAAGGTTCTCGTAAAGTACGTAACCGTGTCGGTCGTGGTATCGGTTCTGGTAACGGTAAAACTGCTGGTAGAGGTCATAAAGGACAAAACGCACGTTCTGGCGGCGGTGTTCGTCTTGGCTTCGAAGGTGGTCAAACTCCACTATTCCGTCGTTTACCAAAACGCGGCTTCACAAACATTAACCGTAAAGAGTTTACTATTGTAAACTTATCAACGTTAAATCGTTTTGAAGATGGTACAGAAGTAACACCTGAATTATTGCTGGAAACTGGCGTTATCAGCAAATTAAACGACGGTGTTAAAATTCTTGCAAGCGGAGCAGTAGAGAAAAAATTAACTGTTAAAGCGCACAAGTTCTCTTCAAGTGCTAAAGAAGCAATTGAAGCAGCTGGCGGATCAGTTGAGGTGATCTAATGTTTCGTACAATCTCCAACTTTATGCGCGTTGCTGAGATAAGACGTAAAATATTATTCACTTTAGCGATGTTAGTCGTATTCAGGATTGGCACGTTTATCCCAGTGCCATTTACAAATGGAGACGTACTGAAAGCACAAGATCAATTAAATGCCTTAGGTATCCTAAATACATTTGGCGGTGGCGCCTTGAAAAACTTCTCCATCTTCGCGATGGGAATCATGCCGTATATTACAGCATCCATCATCGTGCAATTATTGCAGATGGATGTTGTTCCTAAATTTTCGGAATGGTCGAAGCAAGGCGAAATGGGCCGTCGTAAACTAACGCAATTCACGCGTTACTTTACAATTGTTCTTGCGTTTATTCAGGGGTTTGGTATGTCAATCGGTTTTAACGGTATGGTAGGTGGGCAATTAATTTTGAATCCAGGTTGGAGCACTTATTTATACATTGCTACGGTACTGACTGCTGGTACTGCATTTTTAATGTGGTTAGGTGAACAGATTACAGCTAAAGGTGTAGGTAATGGTATTTCCATTCTTATCTTTGGCGGTATTGCCGCAGCGATCCCAAGTGTTATATCTCAAGTGTATCAACAACAGTTTCAAAATATCGGAGATCAATTGTTCATGAGTATCGTTAAAGTTGCATTGATTTTACTAGCTGTGCTAGCGGTTATTGTTGGTGTTATTTTCATTCAACAGGCTGTTAGAAAGATCCCAATTCAATACGCGAAGCGTGTAACAGGAGGGAATGGGAATCATGCTGGAGCACAAAACACTCATTTACCACTTAAGGTAAATAGTGCGGGTGTTATTCCAGTCATTTTTGCTGTTTCATTCTTAATTACGCCTCCAACTATTGCACAGTTCTTCCCGAAACATGATGTGTCGCAGTGGATTATTGCAAACTTTAACTATTCTCACCCAGTGGGAATGATCATATATGTTGCGCTCATTGTAGCCTTCACATATTTCTATGCATTTGTTCAGGTTAATCCAGAGCAAATGTCAGAGAATCTAAACAAGCAAGGTGGATATGTTCCAGGTATTCGTCCGGGTAAGAATACAGAACAATATCTAACAAAAATCTTGTATCGTTTGACCTTTGTGGGATCAATTTTCCTAGCAGCGATTGCAATCTTACCAGTTATCTTTACGAAATTGGGAAATCTTCCTCCATCTGCACAGATTGGTGGAACGAGTATGTTAATCGTTGTCGGCGTTGCTTTAGAAACAATGAAGCAGCTAGAAAGCCAATTGGTAAAACGCCATTACAAAGGGTTTATCAAGCAGTGAGTAAGTGGGAAGAACTGTCTTCCCTACATGCTCATGTACTGAGGGGGAACAAGGATGAACTTGATTTTAATGGGGCTTCCTGGTGCTGGTAAAGGTACACAAGCCGAACAGATTATTGCCGAGTATAACATCCCTCACATCTCAACAGGAGATATGTTCCGTGCAGCTATGAAGGCTGAAACTGAACTTGGTTTACAAGCAAAATCTTTTATTGATAAAGGTGCGCTTGTTCCAGATGAAGTTACAATTGGAATTGTTCGTGAACGTTTAAGCCAAGAAGACTGTATTAAAGGCTTCTTATTAGATGGTTTCCCACGAACTGTTGCACAAGCATCAGCTCTTGAAGAGATTATGAAAGATCTTGGCAAAAAAATCGACTATGTTTTAAACATTAATGTGGATTCAGGGTTGTTATTAACACGCCTTACAGGCCGTCGCATTTGTAAAGAATGCGGTGCGACTTACCACTTAGAATTCAATCCGCCAGCAAAAGCTGATGTGTGCGATAAATGTGGTGGCGAATTATATCAACGCTCTGATGACAATGAAGAAACTGTAGCAAATCGTTTAGATGTAAATATTAAGCAAACAAAACCTTTGCTTGATTTCTACGAGGAGCTTGGCTACTTACAAAGCATTAATGGTGAGCAAGATATCAATAAAGTATTTGCTGATATCGATGTTCTCATCGGAGACTTAGCGTAATGATCATCTGCAAAACTCCTCGCGAGATAGAAATCATGCGAGAAGCTGGCAGGATCGTTGCTTTAACTCATCAAGAGTTGAAACAACATATTACTCCAGGAATTACAACGAAAGAGCTCGATCAAATAGCGGAAAAGACGATTCGAAAATATGGTGCTACGCCATCTTTTAAAGGATACAACGGATTTCCGGGGAGCATTTGTGCTTCTGTAAATGAAGAGCTTGTACACGGGATTCCAGGGAAGCGTAAGCTCGAAGAGGGCGATATCATCAGTATCGATATTGGTGCGAAATACAATGGGTACCATGGTGATTCTGCATGGACGTATCCAGTTGGAAACATTTCTGAATCTGTTCAAAAGCTACTTGATGTCACAGAAAAATCGTTGTATCTTGGTCTAGAACAAGTAAAACCAGGCGAAAGATTATCAAATATCTCGCATGCGGTTCAAACACATGCTGAAGAGAATGGGTTCTCGATCGTTAGGGAGTATGTTGGTCACGGAATCGGGCAAGACTTACATGAGGACCCTCAAATCCCGCACTATGGTCCACCAAATAGAGGCCCTAGATTAAAGCCGGGAATGGTCATCTGTGTTGAGCCGATGGTGAATCAAGGAAGACGATATGTAAAAACACTATCTGATGACTGGACAGTGGTAACGGTAGATGGTAAATGGTGTGCCCATTTTGAGCACACGATTGCTCTTACAGAAGCAGGATACGAAATCCTTACCACTTTATAAGTAGCTGGCTCTCCGGGATTTCAGAGCAGTGTAAAATGTTACTGATTTGAAGAAGGGAGAACTATTGAATGGCTAAAGATGATGTAATTGAAGTCGAAGGTACCGTTCTTGAAACGTTGCCAAATGCTATGTTCAAAGTAGAATTAGAGAATGGGCATGTCGTATTGGCTCACGTTTCTGGTAAAATCCGTATGAATTTCATTCGTATTTTACCAGGAGACAAAGTTACGGTAGAATTATCTCCGTACGATTTAAATCGTGGTCGTATTACGTACCGTTTTAAATAATATAGCACTCCGTAATCTTTAAGGAGGTTCGAGACATGAAAGTAAGACCGTCAGTTAAACCAATCTGCGAAAAATGTAAAGTTATTCGTAGACGTGGAAAAGTAATGGTTATTTGTGAAAACCCTAAACATAAACAAAAACAAGGTTAATCAGAAGGAGGTGCATTCAAAATGGCACGTATCGCAGGTGTAGATATTCCTCGTGACAAGCGCGTTGTTATTTCTTTAACTTACGTATTCGGCATTGGTCGCACAACTGCTGAAAAAATTCTTACAGAAGCTGGTATTTCTTCGGAAACACGAGTTCGTGATTTATCGGAAGATGAATTAGGACGTATCCGTGATATCATCGATCGTATTAAAGTTGAGGGAGACCTTCGTCGTGAAGTATCTCTTAACATTAAACGTCTAATGGAGATCGGTTCTTACCGTGGTCTTCGTCACCGTCGTGGTTTACCAGTTCGTGGTCAAAACTCTAAAAACAATGCTCGTACACGTAAAGGTCCACGTCGTACAGTAGCAAATAAAAAGAAATAATAAGTAAAGGAGGTTGAACTAACAATGGCACGTAAAACAAACACTCGTAAAAAACGTGTGAAAAAGAATATTGAAGCTGGTATAGCTCATATTCGTTCTACTTTCAACAACACAATCGTAACACTTACAGATACTCATGGTAACGCACTTTCTTGGTCTAGTGCTGGTGCACTTGGTTTCCGTGGATCTCGTAAATCTACTCCATTCGCTGCGCAAATGGCTGCTGAAGCTGCTTCTAAAGTTGCAATGGAGCATGGTTTAAAAACTTTAGAGGTTACTGTTAAAGGTCCTGGTGCTGGTCGTGAAGCTGCAATTCGTGCTCTTCAAGCGGCAGGTCTAGAAGTAACAGCAATTAGAGATGTTACTCCAGTTCCTCATAATGGATGTCGTCCACCAAAACGTCGTCGTGTGTAATTTTTCTGTATAGAATTTTCCCTTTTGTCTATAATGGATATGATGCATTATCGAGAAATTTCGTACAGAAACATCGCTTGTTGTGCACAATCGGGAACTGCCTAAGGGGGACTTTCGGTTAAACAGAGGTTCTTCCTTTGTTTAACCGGGGTTTCGACGTTTTGAAGGAGGGTTTAGTTAATGATTGAAATCGAAAAACCGAAAATCGAAACGGTTGAACTTAACGAAGATGCTAAGTATGGCAAATTCGTGATTGAACCGCTTGAGCGTGGATATGGTACTACTTTGGGTAACTCCTTACGTCGTATTCTTTTATCCTCACTCCCTGGTGCCGCTGTAACTGCTATCCAAATCGATGGCGTTTTACACGAATTTTCAACAGTTGAGGGCGTAGTAGAAGACGTTACGACGATGATCTTAAACTTGAAAAAGTTAGCTCTTAAAATCTACTCTGAAGAAGAGAAGACGTTGGAAATCGATGTACAGGGCGAAGGTATTGTCACAGCTGCTGATATTACTCACGATAGTGATGTTGAAATCTTAAATCCAGATTTACACATTGCGACGTTAGCAAAAAATGCGCATTTCCGCATGCGTTTAACTGCAAAGCGTGGCCGTGGGTATACGCCAGCTGATGCAAATAAAAGCGAAGATCAACCAATAGGAGTAATTCCTATTGATTCTATTTATACTCCAGTATCACGTGTGACTTACCAAGTGGAAAAGACACGTGTCGGACAAGTGGCTAATTATGATAAGCTTACGCTTGATGTATGGACGGATGGAAGCATCGGGCCAAAAGAAGCTATCTCTTTAGGTGCCAAAATCTTAACTGAGCATTTAAATATCTTTGTTGGTTTAACTGACGAAGCACAAAATGCTGAGATTATGGTCGAGAAGGAAGAAGATCAAAAAGAAAAAGTTCTTGAGATGACTATCGAAGAACTAGATCTTTCTGTTCGTTCTTATAATTGCCTAAAACGTGCAGGAATTAATACTGTACAAGAGCTTGCGAACAAAACAGAAGAAGATATGATGAAAGTTCGTAACTTAGGACGTAAATCCTTAGAAGAAGTTAAACATAAACTTGAGGAATTAGGTTTAGGTTTACGTAAAGACGACTGAGGATTTAAACCCATCAACAAAGGAGGGAACTACGAATGGCATACAGAAAATTAGGCCGTACAAGTGCGCAACGTAAAGCTATGTTACGTGATTTAGCTACTGATTTAATTATCAACGAGCGCATCCAAACGACAGAAACTCGTGCAAAAGAACTTCGTTCTGTAGTGGAAAAAATGATCACTTTAGGTAAACGCGGAGATCTTCATGCTCGTCGTCAAGCAGCAGCTTTCATCCGTAATGAGGTTGCTAACGCTGAGACTGGTCAAGATGCACTTCAAAAATTATTCGCTGATGTAGCTCCACGCTATGCTGAGCGCCAAGGCGGATACACTCGTATTGCAAAAATTGGTCCACGTCGCGGAGACGCAGCACCAATGGTAATTATCGAGTTAGTATAATGATGATTAAAAGGGCAGGACAGTTCTTTTCAAGTAACTGGTCATGGCCCTTTTTTTTTAAGTATAAAAATAGGCTAACTTGACGAAAGAAAGGGTGCCTTGTATTGAAAAAAGAGAAACTTCGGACAGAAAATATATCATTTCAATATCCTGGGGCAGCCTCTTATGCATTAAAAGATGTTTCGTTTTCCTTATATGAAGGAGAATGGGTATCTGTTATTGGACAAAATGGTTCAGGGAAGTCTACACTTGCAAAATTATTGAATGGCTTATTTTTACCGGAATCAGGGAAAATTACTTTAAATGATACAATGATTTTATCAGAGGAAACAGTATGGGATGTTCGAAAGCAAATTGGCATGGTATTTCAAAATCCAGATAATCAATTTGTTGGAACGACAGTACAAGATGACGTTGTATTCGGCCTAGAGAACATCGGAATGCCAAGGGAGCAGATGATAGAAAGACTAGAACAAGCTCTGCAACTTGTCCGTATGGAAGATTTTTTAAATGAAGAACCCCATTCGTTATCTGGTGGACAAAAGCAGCGAGTCGCAATAGCAGGTGTTCTAGCACTTCAACCATCTATTTTAATACTAGATGAAGCAACTTCAATGTTAGACCCTCAGGGGAGACGTGAAGTAGTAGAAACGGTCAGACAACTTGTTGATCAAAAGGGTATTACGGTATTATCGATTACGCACGATTTAGAAGAAGCGGCACAGTCAGACCGTATTATTATTTTGAACAAGGGAGAAATATTAGAGGAAGGTACTCCAGAGCAAATTTTCAAATCCTCTCATATGCTCCAAGAGATTGGATTAGATGTACCTTTTTCGGTGAAAATAGCAGAATTATTAAAAAGAAATGAAATTCACTTGCAAAATACGCATCTTACAATGGAAAGCTTGGTGAACGAACTTTGGAGATTACATTCCAAAAAGTAGAACATCGTTATCAATATAAAACTCCATTTGAAAGACGCGCACTTTATGATGTAGACGTGTCGTTTCCAAGTGGGGGCTATTATGCCATTATCGGTCATACTGGTTCAGGTAAGTCGACGATGATTCAACATTTAAATGGTTTATTGCAGCCGACAAATGGTACGGTTCAAATTGGTGAACATTTAATTTCAGCAGGGAAGAAAGAGAAAAAGCTTAAGCCGCTACGAAAAAAAGTAGGGGTTGTCTTTCAGTTTCCAGAACATCAACTATTTGAAGAAACAGTTGAAAAGGACATTTGTTTTGGACCGACTAATTTTGGTGTATCTGAAGAAGAGGCAAAACAAAAGGCGAAAGATGCAATCCAGCTTGTTGGATTGGACATAGAGTTATTAGCACGTTCTCCGTTTGAATTAAGCGGTGGGCAAATGAGGCGTGTTGCAATAGCAGGCGTACTTGCGATGGAACCCGAAGTGCTTGTATTAGATGAACCTACAGCAGGGCTTGATCCAAAAGGACAGCATGAGCTCATGGAGATGTTTTACAATTTGCATAAGGAACAGGGGCTTACAGTCATTCTTGTTACCCATAATATGGAGGATGCGGCTAAGTATGCAGATCAAATAGTGGTCATGCATAAAGGAACGGTCTTTTTGCAAGGAAGAGCAGAGGAAGTATTTTCATATGCTGATGAATTAGAACAAATCGGTGTGGATCTTCCAATGTCTTTAAAGTATAAACGTGCAATTGAAGAGAAGTTTGGTATTTCAATTTCGAAGGCTACCTTATCTTTAGAGGATCTTACTCATGAAGTTGTACAGGTGTTACGAAAAGGTGGTCATGAATCATGCAGCAGTTGATTATTGGGAGATATATTCCAGGTCAGTCACTCATTCATCAACTTGATCCTCGTACGAAGCTGTTGATTGTCTTTTTATATGTATTTGTTGTTTTCTTAGCAAATAATGCGATTTCATATGGATTTTTATTTTTATATGCACTCATTGCTTTATTTTTTGCAAAAGTGCCGATTCGTTATGTACTTTCGGGCTTAAAACCAATTCTGTGGATTTTTCTTTTTACATTTTTCCTGCATATTTTTACAAATAAAGAAGGGGAAGTACTATTCCAGCTTGGTTGGTTTTCGATACATGAAAAAGGATTAGAGCAAGGAATATACATTTCTATACGATTCTTCGTTATTATTTTAATGACGACATTATTAACGTTAACGACGACACCTATTGAAATTACAGATGGGTTGGAGACGTTATTAAAGCCGTTCAAGCGTATAAAAGTTCCTGTTCATGAAATCGCATTAATGATGTCAATTTCACTACGTTTTATCCCGACATTAATGGATGAAACGAGTAAAATTATGAAAGCACAAGCGTCACGTGGCATTGATTTCGCCGGGGGACCGATAAAAGATAGGATGAAAGCTATTATCTCACTACTCGTTCCATTATTTATCAGTGCTTTTAAGCGTGCAGAGGACTTAGCGATTGCGATGGAATCTCGTGGATATAAAAGTGGCGAAGGACGTACTAAATTTAGGCAACTACGCTGGAAAATAAGTGATACAGTAACAATTGTAAGCTTACTTTGTTTAGCTTGTATTTTGGCATGGGTGCGGTCGTAATGGAGAATAGAGAAATGGAAAGAATAAAATGTACAGTTGCATATGATGGCATTCATTTTTGTGGTTACCAAATTCAACCACAGCATCGGACTGTTCAACAAGAAATAGAGAAAGCATTGCAGAAGTTGCATAAAGGAGAACTTGTTCGTGTGCAGGCATCAGGCAGAACGGATTCTACCGTTCACGCCAAAGGACAAGTGATACACTTTGATACACCTTTGTCTCTTGAAGAGTGGCAATGGAGTAATGCTTTAAATACAATGTTGCCGGATGATATTATTATCAGGCAGGTAGAGAAGAAAACAGAAGAATTTCATGCACGTTACGGTGTCGAGAAAAAAGAATATCGCTATCGTGTATTATTATCAAAGACTGCGGATGTATTCCGTAGAAATTATGTATATCAATATCCATATCCACTCGAAATAAACTCTATAAGAAAAGCGATTCCTTATTTTATTGGAACGCATGACTTTACTTCTTTTTGTTCGGCAAAAACTGACAAAAAAGATAAAGTACGAACAATTTATGAAATCGAATTAATTGAGCAAGACGATGAATTAATTTTTCGCTTTGTAGGTAATGGATTTTTATATAATATGGTCAGAATTATTGTTGGTACGTTACTTAGCGTAGGTCAAGGAAAGCTTGATCCAGATAGTATTCCAGAGATTTTAGCGAAACAAAATCGCCAGTTTGCTGGAAAGATGGCTCCAGGTCATGGACTTTACTTATGGCAGGTAAACTATAACAACTAATCCTGGTGTAACATTTGCTTGACATTAGAAACTCAAAAGTATATCATAACATATGGTATTGTTTCTAAAACCACGATTAGCCCCGGAAGGAAATCGTGTTTAAGATAAACAATAGATTTTTTCTATGGAAAAGATAACGAGGAGGGAAACACATGCGTACGACTTTTATGGCAAAAGCTAACGAAGTTGAGCGTAAATGGTATGTGGTTGATGCTGAAGGTCAAACTTTAGGTCGCCTATCTACTGAAGTAGCATCCATTTTACGTGGTAAACACAAACCAACATTTACACCACACGTTGACACGGGTGATCATGTAATTATTATTAACGCTGAGAAAATTCATTTAACAGGTAATAAATTAAACGATAAAATTTACTACCGTCACACTAACCACCCAGGTGGACTTAAGCAAAGAACAGCTCTAGAAATGCGTACAAACTACCCTGTACAAATGTTAGAGCTTGCAATTAAAGGCATGCTTCCAAAAGGACGTTTAGGACGTCAAGTTTCTAAGAAATTAAACGTGTATGCTGGAGCAGAGCATCCACACCAAGCACAACAACCAGAAGTTTACGAACTTCGCGGATAATTAATTAAAGGAGGGCTTACTTTGGCACAGGTTCAATACTATGGCACTGGACGTCGTAAGAGTTCAGTAGCGCGCGTACGCCTAGTTCCAGGCGAAGGACGCGTTATTATTAACGGTCGTGATTTTGAAAACTATATCCCATTTGCTGCATTACGTGAAGTAGTGAAACAACCTCTAGTTGCAACAGAAACTTTAGGTAACTACAATGTACTTGTAAACGTAAATGGTGGTGGATACACTGGTCAAGCTGGTGCTATTCGTCACGGTATTTCTCGCGCTTTATTAAAAGCTGATCCAGAATACCGTCTAACATTAAAACGTGCGGGTCTATTAACTCGTGACGCACGTATGAAAGAGCGTAAAAAATACGGTCTTAAAGGCGCACGTCGTGCACCTCAGTTCTCAAAACGTTAATTTTTGCGAACTACAAACCCCAACCATTTTGGTTGGGGTTTTTTTATGTTTAATTCTTCTTTTGTAATTTTTTTAGCTTGGAATATTTTAGTGCTACCGTCCTACGTATGCTTCTTCTTTAGAAGTTTAGACTAATACGTATTAGGGAGGTTTATAAGTACTATGAATGTCATTGTCAGCTTACAAGAAAAACAAAAAGAAAAGCAGTTAAAATACGAGCGGAAGATGCTGCGAGAATTATCATTAAAAACATTGCGTTTAAATATTCGTGATGCCTTTCAGATGCAAGAACTTCATCGTCAGTATGAAGATTATTGCATTGAACTAGGGATAGAATCTTATTTATTAGGAGCGAGATACAGTAAATTTGGTTATCATGGCGAATCATTCTTTGATGTGAAATATAGGGCTTTAGAAGAAGAACAACAATTAACTGAAACGTTATTTCAATTTTTAACGAGTATGACTATACGTGAAATTAAGTTGCAAGACGAGGAATTGCTTTTTGAATCTTGCCAGCAGTTTATCGGCTTGTGGTGGCAGGAAGGCTATGAAAAAGGCGAAAGAAGATATCGATTAAAGCTACACTAAGACAAGCATAAACTTTCCTCTTGTCCCATATAAGTAATTAGAGGGACTAGCTGGAGGAGGAAAGGTATGAAGAGAATTCGAATTATCTCTTTTGCGCTCGCTGCGGTTGTTTTGTTTTTTTTAGTTAAACAAGAATTTCAAATTACAAAATCGTGGCGAGCTTGGAATTTACCCTTATCAGGGAAAGTGATTGTACTAGATGCTGGGCATGGTGGGCCAGACGGAGGGGCTGTTGGTGGAAAGGATATTGTAGAAAAAGACATTACACTTGAGATTACAAAAAAGGTACAAGATTATTTACAAGAACAAGGTGCTTTAGTTATTTTAACGCGTGAAGGAGATTATGATTTAGCTAATAAAGATACAAAGTCATATAGTAGACGTAAAGCAGAGGATTTAAAAAAGCGTGTTGAGATCATTAATAAGCCTGATGTAGACTTTTTTGCGAGTATTCATTTAAATGCCCTAACTAGTAGTGGATCTAAAGGCGCACAAACGTTCTACTATCGTTCTTCGATTGAAAATGAACGGGCTGCGAAATTTATACAAGCTGAATTGAGAACAAGCTTAGAAAATACGAATCGTTCTGCTAAAACAATTCCTCACGTGTATTTATTGAAGTATGCCAAAACACCAGGTGCTTTAATTGAGGCGGGCTTTTTATCGAATGTGAATGAAAGATATATGTTAAATTCGGAGAAATACCAACAAAAAGTAGCTGCTGCAATATATCGTGGTATATTACGTTATTTTACGGAAAAAGGAAATCCTCCAGAATAAGGAGGATTTTTTCGAGTTTCTCTCGTTAACGAAGTTTTCCGAAAATATGTTATACTGGAAATGTAAACGCATTTATTTTAAAAATAAAGAGAGATAAATTTAATTAACAATACGTTATTTTTCATACAGGGGGCTGGGCTAATTATGGTAACAAAAGAGCAGGTAGTGGAAGCATTGGAAGGGATTGTAGATCCGTTTATACATAAAACGTTAAAAGAAACAAATGCAATTAAAGAGGTGACAGTCAAGCCTGAGAAGGAACATGTAAGTGTTAAAATTGCAATTGTAAAGACGGGTACAGCGGAACAAATGCAGTTGCAGTCTGGAATTGTAAAGTTAGTAAAAGAACTTGGAGCAACAACAGTGGGACTTCGTTTTGCAGAATTTACAGAAGAGGAATTAGCTCAGTTTGCACCACCGCAAGAGGAAGAGAAAAGTGAATCCTTATTATCACCGAATTCAAATACAACATTTTTAGCAGTGGCAAGTGGAAAAGGTGGAGTAGGGAAATCAACTGTTTCTGTTAACCTTGCAATTGCTTTAGCTCGTTTAGGCAAAAAGGTTGGTATCATCGACGCGGATATTTACGGTTTTAGTGTACCGGATATGATGGGTATAGAAAAACGTCCAATCGTAAGAGGTGATAAGATAATACCAGTGGAGCGTCTAGGCGTGAAAGTAATCTCAATGGGATTCTTTGTAGAAGATAACGCACCTGTTATTTGGAGAGGACCGATGCTTGGGAAAATGTTAAATCACTTTTTCACAGAAGTAGAGTGGGGTGATTTAGATTACTTAGTATTGGACCTACCACCAGGTACGGGTGATGTTGCTTTAGATGTACATTCGATGTTGCCGGCTTGTAAAGAGATTATTGTAACAACGCCGCATCCAACAGCGGCATTTGTAGCAGCGCGCGCTGGAGCCATGGCTTTACGTACAGAACATAGTATTCTTGGTGTTGTTGAAAATATGGCGTATTTTGAAAGTAAAGCAACTGGTGAAAAAGAGTATGTGTTTGGAAGAGGTGGAGGAGATAAATTGGCTACGGAACTCCAAACGGATATACTTGGCCGAATTCCACTTCAACAACCTGATTGGAATAAAGAGGACTTTGCGCCGTCAGTATATGAAGATACACATACAACGGGTCTCATTTATCGTACGATAGCTGAGACAGTTATTGATAAAACAGCTGTTACACAAAAATAAAGTAGTAATGAGTGGACAATATATACATTGTCCACTCAGTTCTATAATTTTTATTATTGTTCTTTGTTCCCATCTTGAGAACCGCCTTCACCACCTGCGCCTTTCTTATCAGACCCACCTTTTTCGGCTTTTTGTACACCTTTACTAATGATGTCAATCATCTTAGCTTGGAAGAGAGGACTTTCGGCAGTTTCAGTTAGTACTTGCTGTAAATATTGACGATATTCTTTACTCTTCATTGTTTGTAACATAATTTTCTCTACTTCAGGATTTTTCATAATCTCTATAACACCTGATTGGTATTCAGGATCTTTTAGTAAAGTTTTCATTAAGTTTGTTTGTTCTTTTCCCATACTTTTAGCAAATTTCGATGAGAACTCAGGGTCTTTAAAGAGCTTTTCCCAGAATTGTTGCCCTTTTTCAGATACCAGTGCATCTTCAATCGTTTTCTTTACTACTGTTTCATCTAGTATGAGTGCTTGTTTCATTTTTTCATCAGTTAATACATCTTGGATCGCTTTTTTTCCTTGATCGGTTTTTAAAATATCAACAATCATTTTTTTTGTTTGATCATAATCAAGTTCGGATTTTGCTTCTTTTTCTTGTGCACATGCCGCTAGTGCTATAAATAGAAAAGAAGAAATCAAAACGAGCAGCATCCGTTTCATAAGTTGGAGCTCCTTTCAGCAAAGTTCTCTTTTTTTAATATAAATCTCTTTAAGGAATTTATACATTAACATGGCTAGCTTTTTGAAATTGTCATTGTTACAATTTAATTAGAAATATAAGAATAATGGGGGATGTGTTGTGAATAGCCGCAAGTGGGTACGACTATTTTTTACGACGTTGTTTCTTGGTGGGATTAGCACAGTCTTTATTGGTTTTGTTTTAGAGTGGGACAAGTACGCTAAATTTTTTCAAAATTTCGACGGAAAAGAGATTTTAGCAATTTCCTTTTGGTTGATGGGCGTAGGATTTATTTTTAGTGTTATAAGTCAAATGGGGTTCTTTGCGTATTTAACGATCCATCGTTTTGGATTAGGGATGTTTCGGTCATCTTCTTTATGGAATACAGTGCAACTGTTCTTTATTGCGTTCGTATTGTTTGATTTCGTTTATTTAAGGTCAGTACTTGTTGCGAATGGGGAAGTTTCATTAGGGAATAACATACTTGTTGCTGGGATGTTATTTGTGTTTGGGGCAATTGTCGCTTATATAAAGAGTAAAGAAACGAATAAAAAAGCATTCGTTCCCGCTCTGTTCTTTATGGTTGTTGTAACAATTCTTGAATGGGTACCAGCGCTCCGGATTAATGATACTGATTGGTTATATTTAATGGTGATACCACTTTTATTATGTAATTCATATCAGTTACTTGTATTGCATCGTTTAATTGGACAAAAGAGTAAGTCAGCTTAATGAGGAGAGTGGATTTTTAATTATCCAGATTCTTATCGTCTGTAAATGCTAGGATAAAAAAGCTCTGCTATCTTAACAAAAGATAGCAGAGCTTTTTATGTGTGAAGAACCGTGTAGAAAGGAACTACTTAATATCTTCACTTTTTGTACTTGTGTTGGAAATAAGTTGTGATACAGATGTTTGTTCATATCCGTCGCTCTTTAATTTTTGTAAGAGTAATGGTAAAGCCTTATTTGTTTGAAGGGCAGAATCAGAAGCATGTAATAAGACGATATCTCCACCCTTTAAATTGCTAGAGACTGTGGAAATGATTTTATTTACGCCGGGATTTTTCCAGTCATTTGAATTGTTACTCCAATGAACGATGGTGTATCCGAGTGATTCCGCTATTTTAAGAGTTGTTTTGTTAAAATCGCCACTAGGTGGACGTAATAGCTTGACTTGTTTTACGCCAAGTTTCGTAAAAACATCTTGTGCCCGCAAAAGATCTCGTCGTATTTCATTTGCTTCTAGTGAAGTGTAGGATGTGTAATTATAGCCCATACTACCAATCTCATGTCCATCTTTCATGATGCGTTCGACAATATCAGGGTGTCTTTCAGCCCATGCAGCAGAGAGAAAGAAGGTTGCATTCTTAATTTCTCTTTCTTTGAGTGTATTAAGGATTGGAATAGCTTTTTTGTCCCCCCAACTAATGTCAAACGTGAATGCAACTTGTTTTTTTGCAGTGTCCCCTTTGTAAATCACTTTAGGGCCAGTAGCAGTTGAAAAAGCAGATTCATGTGAATATGTTTTTAAAAAGAGTAGCCATGCTGTAAATAAGGAAAGTACGATTATTAAGCTAATGTGTTTAAATGTTCTTTTACTCGTAATAAAAAAGAAAAACATAATATTACGCCCCTTTGTCCAATCCTTTTCAGTTACATATATGCTTTAAATTAAAAAAAGAGAACAAGGGATTAATATCGTAAGTGGTGGATATAATGAGTGATAGAATTTTGTTTTTTGATGATACAGTATTGATAATTGAAAATGAGTGGGCGTTTATCGGTACACGTAAGGAGTTATTGGGGTGATAATTTGCTTGGGATTATGTTGACGAAGGAAGAGAAAAAAGAAATTGAATACATACTGAAGAGAGAGTTAGAGGAACTTTTATTTGATTTTGAAGATGAGCGTATACATAGCGTTGTAAAAAAGGCGATGGAAGAAAGGTATAAAATCATTTTTTGTTTATTTCGGAGAGTTGCTAATAGGGAAGAATGTATTCGTTATGTAAGAAAAAGAATTTTTTATTAAAAAGTGTTGACGCTAAGAGTAAGGATATGATAAATTAATAAACGTCGCTGATGCAGAAACGCAGAAAACGACAAAAAAGAAATTAAAAAACTTAGTTGACATCGAAAAATGAAGATGTTAACATAAGGAAGTCGCAAATGAGCGACTAAGTAGTTCTTTGAAAACTGAACGAAACAAACAACGTGAACGTCAATTTTTATTTTTAGATGCTAGACAAACTAACTTTATTGGAGAGTTTGATCCTGGCTCAGGATGAACGCTGGCGGCGTGCCTAATACATGCAAGTCGAGCGAATGGATTAAGAGCTTGCTCTTATGAAGTTAGCGGCGGACGGGTGAGTAACACGTGGGTAACCTACCCATAAGACTGGGATAACTCCGGGAAACCGGGGCTAATACCGGATAATATTTTGAACTGCATAGTTCTAAATTGAAAGGCGGCTTCGGCTGTCACTTATGGATGGACCCGCGTCGCATTAGCTAGTTGGTGAGGTAACGGCTCACCAAGGCGACGATGCGTAGCCGACCTGAGAGGGTGATCGGCCACACTGGGACTGAGACACGGCCCAGACTCCTACGGGAGGCAGCAGTAGGGAATCTTCCGCAATGGACGAAAGTCTGACGGAGCAACGCCGCGTGAGTGATGAAGGCTTTCGGGTCGTAAAACTCTGTTGTTAGGGAAGAACAAGTGCTAGTTGAATAAGCTGGCACCTTGACGGTACCTAACCAGAAAGCCACGGCTAACTACGTGCCAGCAGCCGCGGTAATACGTAGGTGGCAAGCGTTATCCGGAATTATTGGGCGTAAAGCGCGCGCAGGTGGTTTCTTAAGTCTGATGTGAAAGCCCACGGCTCAACCGTGGAGGGTCATTGGAAACTGGGAGACTTGAGTGCAGAAGAGGAAAGTGGAATTCCATGTGTAGCGGTGAAATGCGTAGAGATATGGAGGAACACCAGTGGCGAAGGCGACTTTCTGGTCTGTAACTGACACTGAGGCGCGAAAGCGTGGGGAGCAAACAGGATTAGATACCCTGGTAGTCCACGCCGTAAACGATGAGTGCTAAGTGTTAGAGGGTTTCCGCCCTTTAGTGCTGAAGTTAACGCATTAAGCACTCCGCCTGGGGAGTACGGCCGCAAGGCTGAAACTCAAAGGAATTGACGGGGGCCCGCACAAGCGGTGGAGCATGTGGTTTAATTCGAAGCAACGCGAAGAACCTTACCAGGTCTTGACATCCTCTGAAAACTCTAGAGATAGAGCTTCTCCTTCGGGAGCAGAGTGACAGGTGGTGCATGGTTGTCGTCAGCTCGTGTCGTGAGATGTTGGGTTAAGTCCCGCAACGAGCGCAACCCTTGATCTTAGTTGCCATCATTAAGTTGGGCACTCTAAGGTGACTGCCGGTGACAAACCGGAGGAAGGTGGGGATGACGTCAAATCATCATGCCCCTTATGACCTGGGCTACACACGTGCTACAATGGACGGTACAAAGAGCTGCAAGACCGCGAGGTGGAGCTAATCTCATAAAACCGTTCTCAGTTCGGATTGTAGGCTGCAACTCGCCTACATGAAGCTGGAATCGCTAGTAATCGCGGATCAGCATGCCGCGGTGAATACGTTCCCGGGCCTTGTACACACCGCCCGTCACACCACGAGAGTTTGTAACACCCGAAGTCGGTGGGGTAACCTTTATGGAGCCAGCCGCCTAAGGTGGGACAGATGATTGGGGTGAAGTCGTAACAAGGTAGCCGTATCGGAAGGTGCGGCTGGATCACCTCCTTTCTATGGAGAATTGATGAACGCAGTTCATCAATAAACGTTGACTTGTTTTGTTTCGTTCAGTTTTGAGAGAACTATCTCTCAAGTTTAAATGTATGTTCTTTGAAAACTAGATAACAGTGTAGCTCATATTTTTTTAATTTTAGTTTGGTTAAGTTAGAAAGGGCGCACGGTGGATGCCTTGACACTAGGAGTCGATGAAGGACGGGACTAACGCCGATATGCTTCGGGGAGCTGTAAGTAAGCTTTGATCCGAAGATTTCCGAATGGGGAAACCCACTATACGTAATGGTATGGTATCCTTACCTGAATACATAGGGTATGGAAGACAGACCCAGGGAACTGAAACATCTAAGTACCTGGAGGAAGAGAAAGCAAATGCGATTTCCTGAGTAGCGGCGAGCGAAACGGAATCTAGCCCAAACCAAGAGGCTTGCCTCTTGGGGTTGTAGGACATTCTATACGGAGTTACAAAGGAACGAGGTAGACGAAGCGACCTGGAAAGGTCCGTCACAGAGGGTAATAACCCCGTAGTCGAAACTTCGTTCTCTCTTGAATGTATCCTGAGTACGGCGGAACACGTGAAATTCCGTCGGAATCTGGGAGGACCATCTCCCAAGGCTAAATACTCCCTAGTGATCGATAGTGAACCAGTACCGTGAGGGAAAGGTGAAAAGCACCCCGGAAGGGGAGTGAAAGAGATCCTGAAACCGTGTGCCTACAAATAGTCAGAGCCCGTTAATGGGTGATGGCGTGCCTTTTGTAGAATGAACCGGCGAGTTACGATCCCGTGCAAGGTTAAGCTGAAGAGGCGGAGCCGCAGCGAAAGCGAGTCTGAATAGGGCGTTTAGTACGTGGTCGTAGACCCGAAACCAGGTGATCTACCCATGTCCAGGGTGAAGTTCAGGTAACACTGAATGGAGGCCCGAACCCACGCACGTTGAAAAGTGCGGGGATGAGGTGTGGGTAGCGGAGAAATTCCAATCGAACCTGGAGATAGCTGGTTCTCCCCGAAATAGCTTTAGGGCTAGCCTTAAGTGTAAGAGTCTTGGAGGTAGAGCACTGATTGAACTAGGGGTCCTCATCGGATTACCGAATTCAGTCAAACTCCGAATGCCAATGACTTATCCTTAGGAGTCAGACTGCGAGTGATAAGATCCGTAGTCAAGAGGGAAACAGCCCAGATCGCCAGCTAAGGTCCCAAAGTGTGTATTAAGTGGAAAAGGATGTGGAGTTGCTTAGACAACTAGGATGTTGGCTCAGAAGCAGCCACCATTTAAAGAGTGCGTAATAGCTCACTAGTCGAGTGACTCTGCGCCGAAAATGTACCGGGGCTAAATACACCACCGAAGCTGCGAATTGATACCAATGGTATCAGTGGTAGGGGAGCGTTCTAAGTGCAGTGAAGTCAGACCGGAAGGACTGGTGGAGCGCTTAGAAGTGAGAATGCCGGTATGAGTAGCGAAAGACGGGTGAGAATCCCGTCCACCGAATGCCTAAGGTTTCCTGAGGAAGGCTCGTCCGCTCAGGGTTAGTCAGGACCTAAGCCGAGGCCGACAGGCGTAGGCGATGGACAACAGGTTGATATTCCTGTACCACCTCTTTATCGTTTGAGCAATGGAGGGACGCAGAAGGATAGAAGAAGCGTGCGATTGGTTGTGCACGTCCAAGCAGTTAGGCTGATAAGTAGGCAAATCCGCTTATCGTGAAGGCTGAGCTGTGATGGGGAAGCTCCTTATGGAGCGAAGTCTTTGATTCCCCGCTGCCAAGAAAAGCTTCTAGCGAGATAAAAGGTGCCTGTACCGCAAACCGACACAGGTAGGCGAGGAGAGAATCCTAAGGTGTGCGAGAGAACTCTGGTTAAGGAACTCGGCAAAATGACCCCGTAACTTCGGGAGAAGGGGTGCTTTCTTAACGGAAAGCCGCAGTGAATAGGCCCAAGCGACTGTTTAGCAAAAACACAGGTCTCTGCGAAGCCGTAAGGCGAAGTATAGGGGCTGACACCTGCCCGGTGCTGGAAGGTTAAGGAGAGGGGTTAGCGTAAGCGAAGCTCTGAACTGAAGCCCCAGTAAACGGCGGCCGTAACTATAACGGTCCTAAGGTAGCGAAATTCCTTGTCGGGTAAGTTCCGACCCGCACGAAAGGTGTAACGATTTGGGCACTGTCTCAACCAGAGACTCGGTGAAATTATAGTACCTGTGAAGATGCAGGTTACCCGCGACAGGACGGAAGGACCCCGTGGAGCTTTACTGTAGCCTGATATTGAATTTTGGTACAGTTTGTACAGGATAGGCGGGAGCCATTGAAACCGGAGCGCTAGCTTCGGTGGAGGCGCTGGTGGGATACCGCCCTGACTGTATTGAAATTCTAACCTACGGGTCTTATCGACCCGGGAGACAGTGTCAGGTGGGCAGTTTGACTGGGGCGGTCGCCTCCTAAAGTGTAACGGAGGCGCCCAAAGGTTCCCTCAGAATGGTTGGAAATCATTCGTAGAGTGCAAAGGCATAAGGGAGCTTGACTGCGAGACCTACAAGTCGAGCAGGGACGAAAGTCGGGCTTAGTGATCCGGTGGTTCCGCATGGAAGGGCCATCGCTCAACGGATAAAAGCTACCCCGGGGATAACAGGCTTATCTCCCCCAAGAGTCCACATCGACGGGGAGGTTTGGCACCTCGATGTCGGCTCATCGCATCCTGGGGCTGTAGTCGGTCCCAAGGGTTGGGCTGTTCGCCCATTAAAGCGGTACGCGAGCTGGGTTCAGAACGTCGTGAGACAGTTCGGTCCCTATCCGTCGTGGGCGCAGGAAATTTGAGAGGAGCTGTCCTTAGTACGAGAGGACCGGGATGGACGCACCGCTGGTGTACCAGTTGTTCTGCCAAGGGCATAGCTGGGTAGCTATGTGCGGAAGGGATAAGTGCTGAAAGCATCTAAGCATGAAGCCCCCCTCAAGATGAGATTTCCCATAGCGTAAGCTAGTAAGATCCCTGAAAGATGATCAGGTTGATAGGTTCGAGGTGGAAGCATGGTGACATGTGGAGCTGACGAATACTAATAGATCGAGGACTTAACCATATAATATGAAGCTAATGTTATCTAGTTTTGAAGGAATATATATTTAAAATTCCTTTTGACATTCTCAAAAGAATGTGTATAATGTTAAAAGTCTGGTAATGATGGCAGAGAGGTCACACCCGTTCCCATACCGAACACGGAAGTTAAGCTCTCTAGCGCCGATGGTAGTTGGGACCTTGTCCCTGTGAGAGTAGGACGTTGCCAGGCTTATATTATTCCGCAGTAGCTCAGCGGTAGAGCTATCGGCTGTTAACCGATCGGTCGTAGGTTCGATTCCTACCTGCGGAGCCATTATGCTTCCATAGCTCAGCTGGTAGAGTACTTCCATGGTAAGGAAGAGGTCACCGGTTCAAGCCCGGTTGGAAGCTTGGGAAAATTTTTGTTTTTTTTGGCCCGTTGGTCAAGTGGTTAAGACACCGCCCTTTCACGGCGGTAACACGGGTTCGAATCCCGTACGGGTCACCACTTTTGGAGGATTAGCTCAGCTGGGAGAGCACCTGCCTTACAAGCAGGGGGTCGGCGGTTCGATCCCGTCATCCTCCACCATATATTTTTAAATGTCGGAGGGGTAGCGAAGTGGCTAAACGCGGCGGACTGTAAATCCGCTCCTTTGGGTTCGGCAGTTCGAATCTGCCCCCCTCCACCATTTTCTTTAAAATAACCTGAGAGGGTTTATTTTTTTGAAAAGATAACCATACTAGTAAATATTAATGGGCTATAGCCAAGCGGTAAGGCAACGGACTTTGACTCCGTCATGCGCTGGTTCGAATCCAGCTAGCCCAGCCATTTACGAGCCATTAGCTCAGTTGGTAGAGCATCTGACTTTTAATCAGAGGGTCGAAGGTTCGAATCCTTCATGGCTCACCATTTTCGCGGAAGTAGTTCAGTGGTAGAATACAACCTTGCCAAGGTTGGGGTCGCGGGTTCGAATCCCGTCTTCCGCTTAATTACTAAGGGGCCTTAGCTCAGCTGGGAGAGCGCCTGCCTTGCACGCAGGAGGTCAGCGGTTCGATCCCGCTAGGCTCCATATAAATAGGAAAAGCTTACATCAAATGATGTAAGCTTTTTTTGTGTTTAAATTCCACTCAAAAAGGAAACTTTTCCGTATATCGTTTAAAATGAAAAAAAGGGATTGAATAAGGGGGGATAATTATGAAAGTTGTCATTGCATCGGATTCATATAAAGAAAGCCTGAAAGCTATAGAGGTATGTGAAGCTATTGAAAGGGGTTTTGCAGCAGTTTTTCCTAAAGCAGAGTACGTTAAAGTACCAATTGGAGATGGAGGTGAAGGAACGGTCGAATCTCTTGTTGGTGCTACAATGGGGGGAATTATATCACTTAATGTGACAGGGCCGCTTGGGGAGAGTGTGCAAGCCTATTATGGAATGTCTAAGGATAAGGAGACAGCATTTATTGAAATGGCGGCAGCATCAGGATTACAACACGTTCCAATTGAAAAGAGAAACCCACTTATTACAACGACAAAAGGGACAGGTGAACTGATATTACATGCATTAGATCAAGGAGCTAAACACATTATTTTAGGGCTTGGAGGAAGTGCTACAAATGATGGTGGGGCAGGTATGTTGTCTGCTTTAGGCGTAGAGTTTATTAATAGGAAAGGTGAAGTAATTGAGCCCTCTGGAGGAACATTACATTTGATTACTGCTCTTAACCTTTCTCGTATGGATACACGTTTGAAGGATATAAAGCTAGAAGCAGCATGTGATGTCGACAATCCATTAGTTGGACCAAAGGGAGCGTCTTTTGTATTTGGGAGACAAAAGGGTGCGAATGTAGAGATGATGAAAGAGCTAGACGGGAATTTAAAACATTATGCTAATATACTTAAACAGTACGTATCTTTTGATGTGTCCCTAATACCTGGTGCAGGGGCAGCTGGAGGAATGGGAGCCGCTGTCGTTGCAGTACTAAAGGGACAGCTAAGAAAAGGGATTGAAATTGTATTAGATTATACAAATTTTGATAAGTGTATAGAGGGTGCCGATCTTATTGTAACTGGTGAGGGAAGGATAGATGAACAAACAGCTTATGGAAAAGCTCCTGTTGGTGTCGCGAAGCGGGCGAAATGCCGTCATATTCCTGTAATTGCTATTGGTGGATCTGTATCTCCGAACTATACAATTGTTTATGAAAAGGGAATTGATGCAGTATTTAGTATTACAGCAAGTCCAATGACATTAGAAGAGGCATATAAAAGGGCAGAAGAGAATATAGAAATGACAGCGAGAAATATTGCAGCAGTGTGGAAACTAGCATCAGAAAAACGCTTCTAAGTGTAGAAGTGTTTTTTAAATTCAGTTATTTGAGGATGTTTTGTGTAATTCTAGGTATTGATGGAGAAAGGCACGGATAAAAATATTAGCTGATAGAAAAGTTAGTTGGTTCATTAAGTTAACTTTATACATAGAATAGTTTAAAAATCGGGAGTCCAACGTAAATATAAGTGAATAAAATGTATATCCATGCAGAAAAATGTCGAGTTGAGTCAGACTATATAAAAGATTTAAAATATTTAGTGAAGGCATAAAAGGGGGATACTATCTATGAAAAAAGAAATCTCAGTTATTGGAGTTCCAATGGATTTAGGACAGATGCGTCGCGGGGTTGATATGGGACCAAGCGCGATCCGTTATGCAGGGGTAGTTGAAAGAATTGAACAAATTGGATATGACGTAAAAGATATGGGAGATATATGTATAGAGAGAGAAAAAGAAGTAGATGAAAATACAAAGTTACGAAACCTTACTCAAGTTGCAACTGTATGTAATGAACTAGCGACTAAGGTTGATCATATTATAGAAGAAGGTCGTTTTCCACTTGTATTAGGCGGTGATCATAGTATTGCTATCGGTACGCTAGCTGGTGTGGCGAAACATTATAAAAATTTAGGTGTTATTTGGTATGATGCACACGGTGATTTAAATACAGAAGAAACATCACCATCTGGAAATATTCACGGTATGTCACTTGCTGCAAGTTTAGGTTATGGACATTCTTCACTTGTAGATTTATACGGGGCATACCCGAAAGTAAAAAAAGAGAACGTTGTAATTATAGGTGCACGTGCATTAGATGAAGGAGAAAAGGACTTTATTCGTGAAGAAGGCATTAAAGTATTCTCAATGCATGAAATTGATCGTATGGGTATGACGGCTGTTATGGAAGAAACAATTGCGTATTTATCTCATACTGACGGTGTTCATTTATCATTAGATTTAGATGGGCTTGATCCTCATGACGCACCAGGAGTTGGAACACCTGTAATTGGTGGTCTATCTTATCGTGAAAGCCACTTAGCGATGGAGATGTTAGCAGAAGCTGATATTGTTACATCTGCTGAATTTGTTGAAGTAAATACGATTTTAGATGAGAGAAACAGAACAGCAACAACAGCGGTTGCTTTAATGGGTTCTTTGTTTGGTGAAAAACTAAAATAAATGTAAGAAAAGCAACTGAGAAGTTGCTTTTTTTATTTGAAAATAGGCGTATAATAATGACTTATATTATACTGTAGGATAAGAAAGTTTGACATCTTACCAATTTAAGCTAAAGGGGGGCGTTTGTAATTGTCGTTTGGTTCATGTATGGTATAATTAACTAGTTGTTGGAAATACATACAGATAGAGCATAAAATAATATTTCAATATATGGATAGAATTGCTCGTAAGTAGGAGGAAGGGTTAGCATGCCTTTTGAAGATACGACCATTTTGAAATATCTTAGTACGGCATTAGATATTGCTGTTGTATGGTTTATTATATATAAGCTAATTCTTATAATTCGGGGCACGAAGGCTGTGCAACTTTTAAAAGGTATTACAGTTATTATTGTCGTCCGGATGATTAGTATTTTACTTGAATTGCATACGCTATATTGGCTAACGGAACAAGTATTAACGTGGGGATTTTTAGCCGTTATTATTATCTTCCAGCCAGAATTGAGAAGAGCACTTGAGCAGCTAGGACGGGGTAGCTTATTTTCGCGTGTGGGAAATCAGGGGGAAGATGAACCTGAAATTGTTGCAACAGCGATAGCTAAAGCAACGGAATATATGGGAAAACGTAGAATTGGTGCACTAATTACTTTGTCAAAAGAGACTGGGATGGATGATTATGTAGAAACGGGTATTCCGCTAAATGCAAATGTATCATCGGAATTACTCATTAATATTTTTATCCCTAATACCCCTCTTCATGATGGAGCAGTAATTATGCAGGGAAGTACAATTAAAGCAGCAGCATGTTACCTTCCGTTATCAGAAAGCCCATTTATTTCTAAGGAGTTAGGAACTAGGCATCGCGCTGCAATGGGAGTTAGTGAAGTCACTGATAGTATTACAGTAGTTGTGTCGGAAGAAACAGGCCAAATTTCTTTAACGAAAAACGGTAAGTTACATCGTGATTTGAAGACAGAACAGCTGAAGGACATGTTGTTAGCAGAATTTAGTGGGAACGAAAAAACGACTTCTTCGTCTTTATGGAATTGGAGGAGAAAGCGTCATGGATAAGTTAATGGAGAATCATTGGTTTTTAAAAGGAATCTCATTACTATTGGCGTGTATGCTTTTCATGTCAGCAACTTTAACTGAAAAAAATACGACATCGAGTATATTACCTTTCGTAAATGAAACGAAAGAAACATTAACTGATTATCCTATTACCCTGAAGTATGATGAAGAGAAATATATTGTAAGTGGTATTCCATCAGGTGGAGTTAAGGTGAAGTTGGAAGGTCCAAAATCAGCAGTTGCTACAGCAAAAGCAAAAAAACAATTTGATATATCAGTTGATTTGCGAGATAGTCAAAAAGGAACTTATGAAGTTTCTTTAAAAGCGAATGGGCTTCCAGATGATGTGAAAGGAACAGTCCAACCAGCAACAATCAAAGTTACTCTTCATGAAAAAGCGAGAAAATATGTTCATGTAGACTTAAAATTATCAAATGAGGATCAGATGCCAGCGGGTGCTACTCTCGAAAAATCAAACATTAAACCTGATACTGTTGAGGTAGTTGGGACGAAAGAAGAAATTGAAAGTATTTCATCTGCTAAGGCGTATATTGATTTAAAAGGTGTTAATAAAACTGTTACAAAAACAGCCGAAGTTACATTATACAATAAAGAAGGAAAACGTTTAAATGTAAGAACGAGTCCATCTAAAATTAGTGTAACATTGAATGTGGCGACGCAAGCTACGGCCAATAATACTGAAAAAACTGTTCCTGTGACGTATACGAAAAAGGGGAGTTTGCCAGAAGGATTGACTGTTACAAATATTAGCGTTGAGCCGAGAGAAGTAACGATAGCAGGTCCAAAAGACATTTTGGATAATATACAATCTATAGAGGGGGTCGAGGTAGATTTTAGTCAATTGACGGATTCTACAACATTCGATGCCTCTGTTTTATTGCCAAAAGGTGTAACAAGTGCAAAACCAAATCAAGTGAAGGTTTCCGTAGGGGTACAAAAGGTAAAACAAACGAAAAGTAAAACTATTGATGGTATCCCGATTCAAAAAAGTGGAATTCCGAATGATGTTACTGCGCAGCTACTTTCGCCACAAGATGGAAAGATAAGCGTTGATATTTCAGGAGAAGCAAGTATAGTAGATAAAATAACAGCTGCTCAAATAACAGCGGCGATTAATCTGCAAAATGTATCTCCGGGGACGACAGATGTTTCTATTCAAGTGAGTGGTCCTGGTAATATTTCGATAGAAGCAAAACAAAAAAGTGCTAAAGTCACAATTGTGAAGAAAGAAAAGCCGGATAAAGAAGTACAGGGTAATATTGAACAACCAGATTCAAAAAACAATCAAGAAAATCAAACTGAAAAACCAAAAAATCCTGAACCTAATCCAGAAAAGGATCAGGAAAAAGAAAAAGACAAAGAAAAAGAAAAAGACAAAGAAAATGGCCAAGAAACGAGCCAAGAACCAACAGTAGATAATCAAAAAGAGCACGAAAAAGGAGCGAATAATAATGGGTAAATATTTTGGTACAGACGGAGTACGCGGGGTTGCAAATAAGGAATTAACACCTGAATTAGCTTTTAAAATAGGACGTTTTGGCGGCTATGTATTAACAAAAGATACAGATCGTCCAAAAGTAATTATTGGCCGTGATACACGTGTATCTGGACATATGCTAGAAGGAGCTTTAGTAGCAGGCCTATTATCAACTGGAGCGGAAGTAATGCGCCTTGGTGTTATTTCTACACCAGGTGTGGCTTATTTAACAAAAGCTTTAGGGGCGCAAGCAGGTGTTATGATCTCTGCATCTCATAACCCAGTACAAGATAATGGAATTAAGTTCTTCGGTTCAGATGGATTTAAATTAACAGATGAGCAAGAAGCAGAAATTGAAGCGTTATTAGACAAAGAAGTTGATGAGCTACCACGTCCAACAGGTACTAACCTTGGACAAGTGAGTGATTACTTTGAAGGTGGACAAAAATATTTACAATACATTAAACAAACTGTAGAGGAAGATTTCTCTGGTTTACATATTGCTTTAGATTGTGCACATGGTGCTACATCTTCTTTAGCTCCATATTTATTTGCAGATTTAGAAGCTGATATTTCAACAATGGGAACTTCACCGAACGGTATGAATATTAACGCTGGAGTAGGTTCTACGCATCCAGAAGTGTTAGCTGAATTAGTAAAAGAAAAAGGTGCTGACATTGGTCTTGCTTTTGATGGTGACGGAGACCGTTTAATCGCAGTAGACGAAAAAGGAAACATCGTTGATGGCGATCAAATTATGTTTATTTGCGCGAAGTATATGAAAGAAACTGGTCAATTGAAACATAATACAGTTGTTTCAACAGTTATGAGTAACTTAGGTTTCTACAAAGCGCTTGAAGCAAACAATATTACAAGTGATAAAACAGCAGTTGGTGATCGCTACGTAATGGAAGAGATGAAACGTGGTGGATATAACCTGGGCGGAGAACAATCAGGTCATATTATCTTACTTGATTACATTACAACTGGTGATGGAATGTTAAGTGCACTTCAACTTGTAAACATCATGAAAATGACGAAAAAGCCATTATCTGAGCTTGCAGGCGAGATGACAAAATTCCCACAATTACTAGTAAACGTTCGTGTAACAGATAAAAAACTAGCATTAGAAAACGAGAAAATTAAAGAAATTATTCGTGTTGTAGAGGAAGAAATGAACGGAGACGGTCGTATTCTTGTTCGTCCATCTGGAACAGAACCACTTATTCGTGTAATGGCAGAAGCACCGACACAAGAAATTTGTGATGGGTATGTACATCGTATTGTAGAAGTTGTGAAAGCGGAAGTTGGAGCTGAATAATTTACCAAATTTGTTTTAAAAGGAGCACAAGAAGTGCTCCTTTTTCATATGTTTTATAGATAATGAAAAAAATTTCATTGACGATTTATATTGTTTGTTATACGATGGTCTTGTTCTTTTTCTCAAAGGAAATATTGTAAATTATAAAAGCGCCAGAACTACAAGTAGTGTAGTTGACGAGGTGGAGTTTATCGAGATTTCGGCGGATGACTCCCGGTTGTTCATCACAACCGCAATCTTTTACTTAAAACATTAAGGTGACTTAGTGGACAAAGGTGAAAGTGTGATGAGAGAAGAGGAACGGATGAATACTAGCTGTATAAGTATATACGGACTTTAACCCAATCGAGAGGAAGGTGAAAGCCGTTACAAGCTTACAGGGCTAGCAATATGTAATCCGTTTTTTAGTATAAATAAAAATGGTATCGGACTATGTCGTTACATGTTCGCAGAGCAGTGTAAGCATTTGTAACGGCGACTAAACATGTGTGGAATCGTAGGATTTATTGGAGAGCAAGATGCAAAGGAAATTTTATTAAAAGGTTTAGAAAAGCTAGAATATCGCGGATATGATTCAGCAGGTATTGCAGTACAAGCAGAGAACGGTGTTGTTGTATACAAAGAAAAAGGCCGTATTGCAAAACTTCGCGAAGTCGTAGAAGAGAACGTAGCAGCAAGCGTGGGAATCGGTCACACACGCTGGGCTACACACGGTGTTCCAAGCAAACTAAACGCGCATCCGCATCAAAGTACATCAAAACGCTTTACACTAGTTCATAACGGTGTAATTGAAAACTATGAGTTAGTGAAAAAGGAATATTTACAAGATGTAACGTTCGTAAGTGAAACAGATACAGAAATTATCGTGCAACTTATGGAACAACAAGTAAGTACAGGACTAAGTGTAGAAGACGCGTTCCGTCAAACATTATCTCTTTTACATGGTTCTTACGCAATCGGACTACTTGATGCTGAAAATCCAAACATGATTTATGTTGCTAAAAACAAAAGCCCGCTATTAGTAGGTGCTGGTGATAACTTTAATGTTATTGCAAGCGACGCTATGGCGATGTTGCAAGTTACAGATCAATTTATCGAGTTAATGGATAAAGAAATGGTAATCGTAACAAAAGAAAGCATTACAATTAAAAACTTACAAGGTGAAACGATTGAACGTGCGCCGTTTACAGCGGAATTAGACGCAAGTGATATTGAAAAAGGAACGTATCCTCATTTCATGCTAAAAGAAATCGACGAGCAACCACTTGTAATCCGTAATATTATTCAAAAGTACCAAGATGAAAATGGCGAAATTGAATTAGATCAAGATATCCGTAACGCAATTTTAGATAGCGATCGCATTTACATCATTGCATGTGGAACAAGTTATCATGCAGGTCTTGTTGGAAAGCAATTCATTGAGAAATTTGCGAAAGTACCAGTTGAAGTACATGTAGCAAGTGAATTCTCTTACAACATGCCATTATTAACAGAAAGACCATTCTTCATTTATATTTCACAAAGTGGTGAAACAGCTGATAGCCGTGCAGTACTTGTGCAAACAAATGAAATGGGTCATAAAGCATTAACAATTACAAACGTACCTGGTTCTACGCTTTCTCGTGAAGCTGATTATACACTTCCTTTATATGCAGGACCAGAAATCGCAGTTGCATCGACGAAAGCATACACAGCACAGCTTGCAGTACTTTCAATCTTAGCGGCTGACATTGCAAAAGCAAAAGGTGAGGTTCTTGATTTCGATTTAACACATGAATTAGGACTTGTAGCAAATGCAATGGTAGTACTTTGTGATCAAAAAGAAGAAATGGACGCATTAGCAAAACAATTTTTAGCAACAACGCGTAACTGCTTCTTCATCGGACGTAGCGTAGACTTCTTCGTAGGTTTAGAAGGTGCGTTAAAACTAAAAGAAATCTCTTACATCCAAGCAGAAGGATTTGCTGGAGGAGAATTAAAACACGGTACAATTGCCTTAATCGAAAACGGTACACCAGTTATCGCACTTGCTACACAAGAGCACGTAAACCTTGGAATTCGTGGTAACGTGAAAGAAGTAGTAGCACGCGGAGCTAACCCATGTATCATCTCAATGAAAGGCTTAGAAATGGAAGGTGACAGCTTCGTATTACCAGCTGTACACGAAGCACTAGCACCGCTAGTAGCAGTTATTCCATTCCAACTTATCTCATACTACGCAGCGCTTCACCGCGAATGTGACGTTGATAAGCCACGTAACTTAGCTAAGTCTGTTACTGTTGAGTAGGAGATTGGTAGAGTAACTAGATTATTGTAAATTTAAAATAAAGTCACGACGTTTATAAAAAAGTTGTGAAGCTTTGCCCCTTTGGATATGATTATCTAAAGGGGCATTTTTGTGTCGAAAAAAAGAATATCTAAAATCGATAAGTGGATTAAAGAGGGGCAAGGAACTGGCAGTGGGAGAGATTATCAGCCTTGTCTTGAAATTCAAGATGATCCCTCATTAGATCGGTCAGTGGGATTTAAAAAGTATAAAAACCGGCAGATAGCATGAGGTTTTATCGGATTTGGGACGGAACTACTTTTATTTAACTGAATTTTCTGTTGTTATTTCAGATATTCGTTGATGGAAAAAAACACTGATTAAAGTTTCACTTTATTGAACAAATTAGATTACTAGACATTACAAGGGGGGTTATTAATGAAGGTGAAAGAAAAAACATATTTAAGTATAGAAGAGATTATTTCATTACCAACCTTATCAGGTGCAAATATAAGTGATGACGGCAAAGGCGTAGCATTTGTTAAGAAGACAGCTAACTGGAAAGACAATACATATAGGAATCATATATGGATATATGAAAAAGATAAGGAGCAGAGTTACCTATTAACAACTGGGGATATAGATAGTATACACCCATTATGGTCCCCAGATTCTAGGGATATCGCATACCTTAGCCCAGTTGGTGACGGAGATAATAAGAAAAATCAAATCTTTGTTAAGTCAATAGATGGTTATAGTGAGTTACAAATTACTGATGAGAAAGAAGGGGTCAGTACATTCAAATGGGAGCCTACTGGTAAAGGTTTTTATTATGTTGCACAGTCAAAAGAATGTGAGGAAATAAAGAAACGTAAAGAGCTATATGGGGACTTCCAACATGCAGGTAAGGAACATCGGAATAATTGTTTATATTACATTGAAATAGAAAAAGGGATACAAAATGATAAAGAGGAACGTGAGATTAGCGGTGTTTATCAACTAACGGATGGTAAGGATTTTTATATACATAACTTTGATATTTCAAATGATGGGACAAAGGTTGTATTTATGGCTACACCAAGCCTAAACGATCATATGAATGGTGATCTATACATATTAGATGTTGAAGCTGAGGAACTACAAAAGATGAATGTAGATAAGTTGTTGGGCGGGAGCGTTTGCTTTTCTCCTGAGGGCAGCAAAATATGTTACTCAGCAAGCATAAGAGAGAAGGATTACTATAGAAACCATATACAAGAAAGTACATTAGAGATATATGATATGAATACTGGAGAGGTAATTCAGCCTCTAACAAACTTTGATAGTACGGTTATGCCATTACAGTGGACAGATAAGGGGATTTTAATTAGATGGCAGGATAAAACTAACTATCGTATTGGATTGCTATGTGAGGATGGCACTGTGGAAATGTTAGGTGACAAAGTAGATGGCTTTATAATGGATGCTTCTATAACAAGGGATGGAAATCATATATCCTATAGTAAGGCTATAACAAATGAAACCTTTGAAATCTATTTAGACGATAAAAAAATAACGGATGAAAATAGCTTTTTTAAAGGGAAGCTGAAAAGTAACAGGGAAATAATCTCATGGCAAAGTAGTGATGGTCTTGAAATAGAGGGTGTTTTATCAACCCCAGTAGATTTTGATGCCAACAAAAAATATCCTTTATTAGTAGTAATCCATGGTGGACCAGCTTGGGCATCTTTTCCGATATTCTCAGACTGTTTTAATGAGAAATATCCGATTGAGCAGTTTATCGAAAAAGGCTTTATAGTTTTAGAGCCAAACTATAGAGGAAGTTCTGGCTATGGTAATGAGTTCTTAAAAGCCCACTATAGAAAACAGGGAATTGCTGACTACGAGGATGTTATATCTGGAGTGGATGAACTAGTTGAGCAAGGGATTGTAGATAAAGATAGAGTAGGAGTTATGGGATGGAGTAACGGAGGATATATATCAGCCTTCTGTTCTACGTTTAGTAATAGATTTAAAGCTATTTCAGTTGGGGGCGGAATTACTAACTGGAGTACCCATTATGTAAATACAGATATCCCTTACTTTATTAGAATGCATTTAGGAAATACTCCATGGAATGATCCAGATATATATACAAAAACATCGCCAATGACATATATTAAATCAGCCTGTACGCCTACCTTAATCCAACATGGCGAAAAGGATGCAAGGATTCCAACTTCCAATGCATATGAGCTATATCAAGGGTTAAGGGATATGGAAGTTAATACAGAATTAATTATTTTTAAAGGAATGGCATATAGTTCTGACCAGCCAGGAATTAATGTGGCTATTATGAAGCAGAATTTGATGTGGTTTTCACACTATATTCTTGGAGAAAGTATGAAAGAATTTAGGGTTTTATAATGGCTTGTTTTAGTCTTTAAGCTTTTTAGGTGCTTGAAATAAAGTCGTACACATTTATTCGGTTATATATGATTGAGTTTAACATTGCGGATAAGGCAAACTGTGAAATGTTTTGGTGTAAATGAGAAAAGAGCCTGAATGTAGGCTCTTTCCTTATTTATATTTAAAAGATGAACTATTCTTATGCAGTTTTACTTAATTTATATGCTTCACGGTTATTTTTTTTGAAAAGTTTTGGGAAAACATAACCATCTAATCCAATACGTCCAGCATTCTGTCCTGCAACTAAAATGAACATAGTTAAAATAAGCAGGTTTGGGTTTACACTAACAGTTCCGCTTAATAAAAATGAAAGGTTCATTATGATGCCGAAAAATGCAGCTGTTTTTGTTAATCCACCTAAAATCAAACCTAGCCCTACTAAAATTTCTCCCCATTGAACTAAAAAGCTAAATAGGTCTGCGTTTGGAAGAACAAAATGTTGAAGAAAATCTGCCCACCAACCTTGTACTGCAGGATGGGCACCTGATGCTTGAGCGATAGCTCCTTTTAGAAAACCACTTGCGTCAAAAGATTGTCCAAAAACTTTTCCTATTCCAGCAGCAAGCCATGCATATCCTATGTAAAGTCGTAAAAATAATAATATGAAAGTAGCGCGTTTATCAGTTCTTAAAAAATTGATAACCATTGAAATCCCTCCAATGTATTGTATTTACATGTTTATTATATATCCATTGTGAATAAATTCACAATGGAGGAAATGTGAACAAAAATAGGTTAGGAGTAATTGTTTTATTGTTTGTAACATTTCATCTATTTTGGTAGACTAATAATGGAGATATATCAAAAGGAGGCAAAGAATAGATATGTGGATGAACTTGTAATGATTAGAAATTAGATAGATGAATTTTTCTCTCGTAAGTGAGGGTTTATTTAGCTACCTATAAATCATTCAAGGAATGCATATTTGTTTTGTACATCCCTTTTGTAAGGATAGATGCCTATGTGGGGAAATTTATATCTCTGATATAAAATATGCGTCCTTTAACTTTGGAGGAGTATATGATGAATCAATTAAAAAATAAAGTAGCAGTTGTTACAGGTGTAAGTCGTCTAGACGGTATAGGAGCAGCTATTTGCACGGAGTTAGCAGAGGCTGGATACGATATATTTTTTACGTATTGGACAGAATACGATAAAGAGATGCCTTGGGGCGTTGATAAAAATGAACAAATACAATTAAAAGAAAAGTTGATACAAAATGGTGTCAAAGTATCGAGCATGGAGTTAGATCTAACTCAGAATGATGCATCAAATCAGCTTATAAATAAAGTTACTGAACAATTAGGGTACCCTCATATATTAATTAATAATGCAGCATATTCTACAAATAATGATTTCTCTAATTTGACTGCTGAAGAACTAGATAAGCACTACATGGTAAATGTTCGTGCGACTACATTGTTAAGTAGTCAATTTGCCCAAGGTTTTGATAAGAAATCTGGTGGTAGAATTGTGAATATGACGTCGGGACAATTTAAAGGACCTATGGCAGGAGAATTAGCGTATGCAACAACGAAGGGAGCAATTGACGCTCTTACTAGTACGTTGTCAGCGGAAGTGGCCCATTTAGGGATAACAGTGAATGCAATTAATCCAGGTCCAACTAGTACAGGATGGATGACTGAGGAGATAAAGCAAGGATTAAGACCGATGTTTCCTTTCGGCAGAATTGGTGAGCCAAAGGATGCAGCAAGACTTATTAAGTTTTTAGTGAGCGAAGAAGCCGAATGGATTACAGGGCAAGTTATTCATTCAGAAGGTGGATTTAAGAGATAATTTTATAATTAAAAAGAAGGTATCTCATTTCAATGAGATACCTTCTTTTTAATCTTTCTTCAATCTTCGTGCAACACCATTCCCTAAAGACTGTAATCCTTGAACGAGGATAATCAAAATAAAGACGGTTGCATACATTACTTCAGGTTCGTAGCGTAAATGTCCGAATCGATATGCTAAATCACCAAGGCCGCCAGCACCGACAAGTCCAGCCATTGCTGTTGCACCGATTAAGCCGATCGTTGCGATTGTTAATCCAAGTACGAGAGACGGGCGAGCTTCTTTAACCATAACGTGCCAAATGATTTTTAAAGTAGAGACTCCCATTGCTTGATATGCTTCAATGACACCGCGATCCACTTCTAATAAAGCAGTTTCCATTAAACGGGCAATGTAAGGGGCTGTGAAGACAACAAGTGGTACGATAACACCTTGCACGCCAATGGACGTTCCCATTAGAAACTTTGTAAAAGGTAAAATGAAGAATAATAGAATGATAAACGGAAGAGAACGAATGATATTAATAACTGTATTAAGAATAGGATAGATAATTTTATTTTCTCGCTGTCCACCAGGTCTCGTTAAAACAAGTGTGACACCGAGTGGTAATGCAATAAGAATAGAGATAAGTAGTGAAATAGATGTCATTTGAAATGTTTGAATTGTTGCTTCCCATATTACGTTACCCCACTCATCCAAAAAGGACTTGTTTCCCATAATCTGTTCTACCTCCTTCTACGATGATCCCTTGTTCTTGTAAAAATGATAAGGCACGGTGTACTTCACTTTTTTCACCTTGCATATGAACGATCAGTTTTCCATATGCCTCATGTTTTAACTGTGTAATATTGCCTGATAAAATATTAGGATATACGTGGAAACGTTTTGTAGCGACAGCTAACGCTGGTTCTCCTGAAGCGGTTCCTATAAATGAAAGTGTTACGATTACCCCGGTGCTTTGTAGTTCTTTCTGTACCTCTTCTGGAATTTTAGCTGCAAACGCGCTATTTACAAATTTCTTCGTTGTTACATGTTGTGGATTTGTAAAAATGTCCTTCACTGTTCCACTTTCAACGACAGATCCATGTTCCATTACAGCAACTTGGTCACAAATACGCTGGATGACATTCATTTCGTGTGTAATTAGCAAAATCGTAATTCCGATTTCTTCGTTGATCTTTAATAATAAATCAAGAATAGAATCAGTCGTTTCCGGATCTAATGCGCTCGTTGCTTCATCACTTAATAAAACTTCAGGCTCATGAGATAGTGCGCGAGCGATCGCTACACGTTGTTTTTGACCACCAGATAATTCACTTGGATAGGCATCTTTTTTATTAAAGAGATCAACAATGCGTAAATACTTTTCTACCCTTTTTTCAATTTCATTTTTGGGAAGACCAGATAGACGTAAGGGTAGTGCGATATTTTCATAAACGGTAACGGTTTTAAGTAAATTGAATCCTTGAAAAATCATGCCGATCTTTTTTCTCGCCTTTGCGAGTTCTTTTGTCGATAAGGTTGTTAACTCTTGTTCATTTATAATGATATCTCCTGTCGTTGGTTTTTCTAATAAATTTACACAACGGATTAATGTACTTTTACCAGCGCCACTATATCCGATGATTCCAAATACTTCGCCCTTTTTTACTTTAAGGGAAGTTGATTTAAGAGCCTCAACATTCCCTTTTTTTGTTGTAAATACTTTGGAGACGTTTTTTAATTCAATCATTATAGTCAGCTCCTACCAAGACGGTAAAACAGAACCATCGAATTTTTTCTCAATGAAATCTTTTACTTCTTTAGATTGATAAGCTTTCTTTAATTTATTAACAACAGCATCATCTTTATTTTCAGTACGAACAACGACCCAATTCACATATGGTGAATCTTTTCCTTCGCGGAAAATAGAATCTTTCGCTGGGCTTAATTTTGCACCTAATGCAAAGTTTGTATTAATTGCAGCTGCCTTTACTTCACTTAGCTGTGTTGGTAATTGAGATGCCTCTAATTCAACAATCTTTAAATTTTTCGGGTTTTCAATTACATCTTTTGCAGTCGCTTTTTCTGTAGCTTTTGGATCAACCTTTAAAACACCTGCTTTTTCAAATAGCTTTAAAGCACGAAGCTCATTTGTTGGATCATTTGGGACAGCGATTGCATCGCCCTCTTTTAATTCTTTTACATCTTTTAAGCTTTTAGAATATACACCCATAGGGAATGTTACTGTGGAAAATACTTCAGTTAATTTCATGTTGCGTTCAGCTTTAAATACGTCTAAATAAGATTTAGTTTGATAGCTATTTACATCGAGGCTTTTTTCATCTAAAGATACGTTTGGCGCTACATAATCATTAAATACCTTTACATCAATTTCGAGACCATCTTTTGCTGCCACTTCTTTTACCTTTTCAAAAATTTGTTCATGCGGTCCACCCGTTACGCCGACAGTAATCTTTTTCTCATCTAATGCTTTTACCTCTTTATCAGAATTAGCACCACATGCACCTAACAATAATACCGCTCCACTTACAATACTTAATAACACCTTTTTCATCTATAATTCCCCCTTAATATACGTTCCAAAATAAAAAGCACCTCTCAAAAATAAGAGAGGTGCCGAATAGACGAAATAGGTTCCTCTCTTATCTTCCAAAACGAAAATCGTTCTGCAGGAATTAGCACCTTAGCTTATACGTTATAAGCTCGGTTGCCGGGCATCATCGGGCCAGTCCCTCCGCCACTCTTGATAAGAGTATGTGTATGTAGTTTTTTAATATGGTACTAATAGTAAATCTTACAAAAAGAATTGTCAATATTATTTTCTGAATATATTTTATTTTAAGGTAATCGAAACGTTCCCTTTTTTATGTCCCTTTTCCACATACATATGAGCTTCAGCAATTTCTTCTAATCGGTAAGTTCTATCAATAACGGGCTTTAGTTTTTCCGTTTCGACTAGTTTTTTTAATAGAATCATATCCTCTTTACTTACCTTGGCCATCATTCCATTAACAGATACATATTTTCCATTGGGTGTTAATGTATTTGTACAAAGGGATTGTTTATACTTCCCAACTGCATCAAATATAATATCGTAGCATTTGCCTTGCTTAGTAAAATCTTCTTTCGTATAATCAATTACTTTATCAGCTCCTAAAGATTGCACGAGTTCAAAATTTGAATTACTACAAACAGCCGTAACGGTCGCGCCGAAATATTTAGCAAGTTGTACAGCAGCTGTTCCTACTGATCCGGAGGCACCATATATGAGCACTTGTTGCCCTTTTTTTATACGGCCCTTTCTCAGGAAATGTAATGCTGAAGTTCCGCCAAAAGGAATAACTGCCGCTTCTTCATACGTCACATTGGTAGGTTTTAATGTTATTAATCCACTTTCATGTACGCATGTGTACTCGGCATAACCACCGAGGTTTAGTTCTGTTAATGCAAAAATTGGATCACCTTTTTTAAATTGAGTTACATCTGTTCCTACTTCTTCGATTTCACCGGATAACTCTACGCCGAGTACAGGTTTTCTCGGTTTTCTGAAACCTAATATGATCCTCATAGGAATCCAAAATAAGAGGGGGCTATTAAAGCCGCGTATTCTACAATCTCCAGTCGTTACACTTGTTGCGTGAATTTTAATTAATACTTCGTTCTTTTTAGGTGTAGGTTTCTCTATATTTTGAAGCTGAAGAACGTTAGGTGGTCCATACTGTGTGCAAATGATCGCCTTCATAATGACCTCCTGAAATGAGTTGTTGTTATTTACATCATATTTAAAACCTTCATTAAACATGTCGCTATATAGCGAATAAAGATTAAAAATTATATAGATTTCGTAGGAAAAGAGGTGATATTATTTTGGGAAAGGGGGCGACATTATGAAAAAAACTATTATTATTTCAAGTTTAGTGCTTGCAATCAGTCTAGGGGTAGGGTGTAGCAATGAGAAAACAACAAAGACTGATGAACCGAAAAAAGAAGCCATGCAAAAAGAAAAGGAATTAGAAGCGAAGGATGTTTTCAAGAAAACGAACGAAGCTTTTAAAAATGAAGAAAATGTAACGATGACATATGATGTAGGGTTAAAAGCTGAGGGAACAGAGATGGATATATTAAAGGCTAAGATGCAATTAGAGCCAAAGACAAAGAATTCTCGTTCTGAAATGAATATTTCTGGTACAGATGTTGTAGTGTATACTGTGGATGGTAAAGTTGCTGGTGAGGTGAAAAACCCTAATACAGGAGAAGTTATAACCGTACCAGAGGAGCAATTAAACGCTGGTGGAATGAAAGCGACTCAAGATATTATAGATAATTTAGAAGTACCAGCAGTAGTTTTAGATAAAATGAAGATGGAGAAAAGCGGAGATAAATATAAACTGAAATTTACATTAAAAGGGCAAGAAACAGAAAGTATGTTAACTAGCATGGATGAAACGCAGAAGAAAATGTTACAAGCACAAAATGCGAAGATAGAAGAAGTGGATGCAGAATATATCATTACAAAAGATTTTAAATATGAATCAGCGAAGATAGATATGATTATGAGTAGTAATGGTAAGGATAAGGCACACATTATTACGAATGCAAAATATACGTCGTACGAAAAGTTTGACCCAATACAATTGCCGGCAGCAAAGTAACAGTTTTGATCAGGGGGGACCTAAAATAAGGTGCCCTCTCTTTTTTATACTTTCTTCTTAGGAAAATAGGTACAATATGAAGAGGGAAAACTGTGGAAGAGGAGAGTGTCATTTGAAAAAAAGAAAGATAGCGGTGGTCATTGTAGCTTATACAGTGTTGCTTGCGACATCTATAAATACATATAAAGAGCAACTAGAACATCCTATTATGAGCGATGTAGGAAAGTTGCTTCCAACGAAAATTAAACGTGTTGAAAATGCTGAGGATGAACGTTCATTAAAACAGTTAGTGCAAGATGCAAATGTTTCTGGAGAGAAGATTTCTATTGCAGGTATGCAACATAGCCAAGGCGGACAGACGTATTATCCGAACGGTACGATGCTTGATATGAAAGGATATAATGAAATATTAGAATTCGATCCGGAGAAGAAGAGGATTAGGGTGCAAAGCGGTGTCACATGGAATGACATTCAAAAGAAAATCAATCCATATGGTCTTGCAGTTCAAGTGATGCAATCTCAAAATATTTTTACTGTTGGTGGTTCATTAAGTGTAAATGTACATGGGCGTGATATTCGTCATGAAGCATTGATTGATACAGTAGAGTCGTTCAGATTGTTAATGGCAGATGGTACGGTGCGTAATGTAAATAGAGAAGAAAATGCTGACTTGTTTCCGTATGTAATTGGGGGATATGGATTATTTGGTGTGATTTTAGATGTGACGCTACAGTTAACAAACGATGAATTGTATGAAACGCATACGAAAGTACTAGATTATAAAGAATACTCTTCATACTTTAAGAATAAAGTGCGAAGGGATGAGAATATACGTATGCATTTAGCACGTATTTCTGTTGCCCCAAATTCATTTTTAAAAGAGATGTATGTGACAGATTATGTACTGGCAGAAGATCAACAGAAGTTGAAAGAGTACAGCAAATTAAAAGAAGAAAATATTATAGCTACGCCGAAATTTTTGCTCGGGTTATCACGTTATAGTGACTGGGGAAAGGGCGCATTTTGGGACATACAAAGAGGTTATTTTGAACGTACAGATGGTAAGTACGAAACGCGAAATAACGTAATGAGATCTGATAGTACTTTTATGGAATACGATAATCCAAACTTGACCGAAGTTTTACAAGAGTACTTTGTACCGATAGATGGTTTTGCAGCGTATATAGATGATTTGCGAAGCGTTTTAAATGAAGAGGAATTAAACCTTCTTAACATTACAATCCGCTATGTAGAAAAGAATGAGAATGCGGTGCTATCTTATGCGAAAGATGATATGTTTGCGCTTGTGCTTCTAATTAATCAAGGGCGTTCTGAAGATGAAATAAAGAAAACAAAAGTGGTCATTCAAAAGATGATTGATGTTACGTTAAAGCATAATGGAAGTTATTATTTACCGTATTATTCTTATCCGGAAAAGGAGCAACTAAAGAAAGCGTATCCTCGCATAGAAGAATTCCTTCAGAAGAAGAAGGAAGTAGACCCAGAGGAAAGGTTTGTGAATTTATTTTATAAGGAGTATAGCAAATGACATATAGAAGATTTGTAGCCTCACAAAGCATTATTATGATGGCGGGTAGTATGGTATTTCCTTTTTATATACTATTGCTTCGAAATGTAGGAAATAGTTTCTCGCAATTTGGCTGGGCGTACGGCTTATTTGCCTTAACTTCAGCTCTAGTATATCCGTTAGTTGGAAGAATCTCTGATAGGGTAGGTGATAGAAAGTTATTAATTATATACGCATGGTCCATGGCTATATTAATGCTTTTTTTCCCTATTGCAACAGAAGTTTGGCATGTATACATTCTCCAAATTTTAATGGGTATTTTAGGTGCTGTGCAGCGTAATACGGAGAAGACATCGTTAGCACGAAAGGTAGCGCATAAGGAAGCTGGTTACGAAATTGGAAAATACCATGTATGGACATCAATTGGGGGCGGAGTAGCTATAATTGCAACTGGTTACCTAGTGGATTTCTTTACGATAGGGACTATTTTTTACATTGCTTCAGTTTTATATGTAGTTAGTGGATTTGTATTAAGCCGCGGTGATAAGTAATTAAAAGTATTTCCATTCCCATTTTTACCTGATTACCCTTTATTTGTTATACTTATGGAGAAGACAAAAGAAAAGGGGACATTGCCTTTGATGAAATTTATAGTTTTAGCTATTCTCACTTTGTTTTTGATTCCATGGACTAGAAGCGGTAATAAAATTCGCGCGGTGGATAAAGGAGGAAATGAGAAAGTTGTAAAGGGTAAGAAATCATCTATTTTAGTTATTCCTGTTTTATTTTGGATAGGTATTGCAATCTATGAATATTTCTGGCTAATTGATGATCGAGCAGATTCTATTCTTACTCATTATTCTGTTGCAGTAGCGATTTTAATTGGGCTTGTTTTATTCTCACAAGAGCAGGTAGGGAAATTAGAAGGTACGTTAAAGGGACTTCTAATGTTTGTTTTACTCGCAAGTTACGGCTATTTTGGTTATTTGCACGATATAGTAATCACGCAAAAAAAATATGATTCTGTTGTGAAGATCGAGAAAGATATTTCAGAGCCATTTACTGAAAATGATCAGCCGTTTACAGTGCCGCCAAAGACAGCGGAGAATAAGATGAAAAAAGTATTTGGGGATATTCCGAAAGTAGCTTATTTTGAGTTAGGAGAATTAACGCCACAAATGGTAAATGGCGAGGCCTTATATGTAGCACCAATTGAAGTTTCAGGATTTTTTAAAGCACGTAAAGCTGAGACAATTCCAGGGTACGTAACGATGTCAGGTACGAATCCTGATGCGGAAGCGAAACTGCACCTTGGTTATAAAATGAAATATGTGCCAAGCATGTTTTTCGGTAATAAATTAGAACGTGTCGTTCGAAAAGCAGAGCCAGATTTAGTTTTTAAAGGGAAACCAAAATTTGAAGTTGATGATAAAGGGAAACCGTATTATACAATGACGTATGGTGAATTTATTTCAGGAAGATCTGGATTTGAAGTAGAAGGTGTTGTAGTAGTAGACGCACAAACAGGTGAAGTGAAAAGATACGACAAAGGAAAGGCACCTAAATTCGTTGATGGCGTATTAAATCACGAGACTGCATCTACATTAAATACGTATTTTGGTAAATATATTCACGGATTTTGGAATACAAAATTCTCACAAACGGATATGAAGATTCCGACTGAGTGGGGAACGAAAGAAGGAGTTACACCAATCTTCGGTAAGGACGGAACGTTATATTATTTTACTGATTTCACCTCTCCGAAAGAAGGAGTAGATTCTGCACTAGGCTATTCGCTTATTGATGCGCGTACAGGTAAGTTGTATTACTATAATGGAAAAGAAGTAAAGGGAATTATGGATGGTTCGGCTGCTACAGAAGTAGTGGATAATTCCTTTAAGAGAGAGAAATGGCACGGAACGATGCCGGTTATTTATAACGTGTACGGTAAACCTTCTTGGATTGTACCTGTTATTGATGACGGAGGATTAGTACGTGCTCATACTGTCATATATGCTTCTAATGCAAAAGTGTTTGCAACAGGTTCAACGCAAAAAGAAGCACTTGAGAATTATAAAAATGCGCTGAGCGGAAGTGGTGATTCATTTAGACCGACTTCAAATGGGAAAGAAGCGCAAAAAGAAGGTACTGTACAACGTGTGTATAAAGAAAAATCAGGTGAAAATACGATTGTGTACGTACTATTAGAAAACGAGCAAAAAGTATTCATGGTACCGGCGAATAAATTCCCATATGCAATGTTTACAGAAGTAGGAGATCCAATTCAAATCACATATTTAGACACAGGAGAAATGATGGCATCTGTATCTAAATTTACAAATAGTAATTTGAAAAAGTAAAGCGATAGAGATTCTATCGCTTTTTTTACATTATTAAACAGGAAAATACGGTATACTTGACGTATATTCATGTTGTAACTATAATTGTTACGATTAAGTGTTTATATGAAAGGGTGAATGGAAAAAGTGAATGGAGTTAATCACGAAATATATAAACCTGTAAAGACAAACAGGTTATGGATGATTCTTGTATTAGGGACACTTACGGCAATTGGGCCATTATCTATTGATATGTATTTGCCTTCTTTACCAAAGTTAACGGATGATTTACAAACGGGTGCATCCCTCGCGCAGCTTACATTAACTGCTTGTCTGCTTGGGCTTTCAGTAGGGCAGTTATTTATTGGTTCAATTAGTGACATTTACGGAAGACGCAAACCTCTTATTATCGCTCTTATTATTTATGTTGCTTCTTCTTTACTTTGTGCTGTTGCACCATCGATTTGGAGTTTAGTGCTTTTACGTTTCTTACAAGGTGCTTCAGGATCTGCTGGTATCGTTATATCACGTGCAATGGTACGTGATATGTATTCAGGTTCTGAAATGACGAAGTTTTTCTCACTGCTTATGTTAGTAAACGGAGCAGCGCCTATTTTGGCGCCGATTATTGGAGGGCAATTATTACAGTTCACATCATGGCGCGGCGTTTTTATCGTTCTTGGAGCAATTAGTGTATTCATGCTAATATCAGCTACTTTCGTATTACGTGAAACATTACCTCCTGAAGAAAGAGAGACAGGTGGATTATCAGGAACGCTTGCAACATACGGAAAGCTTCTGAAAGATCGTTTATTTATGGGGTATGCATTGTCGCAAGGATTAGTAACAGCTGCAATGTTTGCTTATATTTCTGGTTCACCGTTTGTGTTGCAGAACATATACGGAGCATCACCACAGCAATTTAGCTTATTCTTTGCGATTAACGGTATCGGTATTATTATTGCTAGTCAGGTTACGGGCCGTTTAGCAGGGAAAGTTAATGAGAAAACTTTATTTGTTGCTGGTATTATTATTGCGGCTGTTGGCGGTCTATCATTACTACTTACAATCGTATTAGGAATAGGGCTAATCGGTGTTTTATGCTCGCTATTTCTTGTTGTATCAAGTGTTGGGGTTGTATCAACAACCGGCTTCTCGTTAGCGATGAGAAATCAAAAACAAGCAGCAGGAACAGCATCAGCTTTACTAGGTTTATTACAGTTCATTTCAGGAGCACTTGTTGCACCATTAGTAGGTATTGGCGGAAGCAATACCGCATTACCGATGGGGGTTGTGATAGCGCTTTGTGAAATTGGTGCTGTGTTATGTTATCTATTTATGGCCAGAAGAAGTGAGAAGCAGTTTGAACTGCAACAAAGACAAAATTTAGAGGCTTAATTTATAAAAAAGAGCTGATTCAAACATGTGTTGAATCAGCTCTTTTTTCATTTCTTTGAAATAACTTATACAGTGTTGTAAGGTGATGCAAAAGTTATTTGCATAAAGTGACGATACTGTGACAAAAATGTTGGTGTGTATATTAAGAGCTCGTCTTAAGTGTAAAAAGTAGGGTGTTCTCGGTATAATAACAAGTGGAGATAAAAGAAACTATAATGAGTAATAGCTGTAGATAAAAGGAGAAGAAGAGATGAAGAAGGTTTTGGGTATTGCTGTAATGGGAAGTATGCTCCTTCTAGCAGGGTGTAATGGAAATAAAGATACGAAAGAACCGAAAGAAAAGGTAGAGCAATCTACTGAACAAACAGAAGAGATGAAAGTGTATCGCGAAATACATGAAAAATATGATATGAAGATGAACAAAGAAATTAATAAAGCATTACAGTTATGGGAAGTGGCAAAAGAAAAGGGCGGTAAGGAAATAACGGATGCTAAATATAAAGAAGACGTGCAGAAGGTAACGACGGGCATGTTAGAAGATATTGATCATATGCGTAAAGAAATTCGTGTGCCGAAGTCGAAAGAGGACGAACATGAACTATATGTTGGTTTCTTAAATGAAGCAGAACAAGCGATGAAAAAATTACAGAAGTTAGCTAAAGAAGAAGATTCATCGTTGATTCGTGATATAGAAATTAATTTTTCAACAGCATCGACATACTATAAACGCTTTCAAACAGAGGCGAAAAAATAACCTTGCGCATGCGCAAGGTTATTTTTTCTTTTTACCATCTCCGTCTTCATCCTCGGATACTAATATCTTCTGTTCTTCGTGAAATTCTGAAATTGTTTGTCCAGTAATATTATCGAATGGAGTGTAAAAAGAAGTGATGCTTTTCTTTTTAATGAAGAGTTTATAGAAGCCGATGATGACGAGTATGACGATTGTTAATGGCAATCCTATAGTAGCCAGAAGTAGTGGATCCATCTTATAACTCCTTTAATACAATTTCTTTTTATTATAAGCGAAAGATTGTAATTTCAATAACTAATATAATAAAAAACTGATTTTTCTAAATATATCCAATTTGATTGACTTTTCATTTTTTCAGAATTATAATTCAAAATATACAATTTGAACCAAATAATAATATAGCAATTTACTTATCCAGAGAGGTAGAGGGACTGGCCCTATGACACCTCAGCAGCGGGTTCTGTAACAGGAACACCGTGCTAATTCCAGCAAGCAAGTCTTGAAAGATAAGTGATGGGCCTTCGTTTATTAAGCCTTGATCTTATTTTTTAAGATCAAGGCTTTTTGTGTTTTAAGAAGTAGAGAAGGAGTAATGGCAACAAATATGTCAATAAAACAAAGTAAATTCATTTGTTTAGGGGGTTATTGAAGTGTATGTTATTAAAAAACTATCGGTTATGGTATTCACGCTATGGGTCATTACGACAGTAACATTTTTAATTATGCATATTATTCCAGGTGATCCGTTTTCATCAGATGCGAAAATCTTTCCTGAAGAAGTAATACAAAACATGAGAGCGAAGTATCACCTTGATGAACCGTTATGGAATCAGTATGTTGCTTATTTGGATGGGGTAGTTCATTTTGATTTTGGCGAATCTGTTCAATCGACAGGTCAAGGTGTATCGGAAATTATAACAACTGGTTTTGGACCATCGGCAATTATTGGTTTACAAGCACTTGTTATTTCATTGTTAGTCGGAATTGCCGCAGGTACATTTGCCGCGCTATATCATGGGAAAGTGATTGATTATAGTGTGAGCTTGCTTGCGATTCTCGGTATTTCTATTCCTAGTTTTATTTTAGCGCCACTATTTATACAAGTATTCGCCATCCAATTTGAATTACTACCAGTGGCGTCTTGGGGAACCTTCGAGCATACTGTATTACCTTCCTTCGCATTAGCGTTAGGACCAATCGCGGTTATTACAAGATTTGTTCGCTCTAATATGATTGAAGTGTTGCAGAGTGATTATATTAAGCTAGCGAGAGCGAAAGGTATACCAATTAAGAAAATCATTATAAGACATGCTCTTCGAAATGCGATTGTTCCGGTGCTTACATTTGTTGGCCCATTAATGGCTGGACTTTTAACAGGAACTTTCGTTATTGAAAAAATCTTTTCAATTCCTGGTTTAGGAAAATATTTTGTAGATAGTATTTTTAACCGAGATTATCCGGTAATTATGGGAACAACCATTTTCTATAGTGCGCTATTAATTGTATGTATCTTTATTACAGACATCATTCACCGTATTGTTGATCCGCGCATTCGTTCTATTACGTAAGGAGGGGAATGTTTAAATGGGGGCTTATGAAATTAATGACCAGTTATTGACGAATGAAGAGAAAAAAGAATTAACGATAAATAAAGATCAGCAAACGATTAGCCGAAAAAAGGAAGTGTTTCGCAAATTTATATCAAACCCTATAGCAGTTTTAGGGGCAGTGACGTTATTACTAATTATTGTTTTCTCGCTTATTGGCGAAAGTTTAACACCATTTACTGCGAGTGAACAAGTAAAAGAAGCAACAAACTTACCACCTAGTAGTGAGCATTGGTTCGGAACAGATGATTTAGGAAGAGACATATGGGCGCGTACTTGGGCTGGAGGGAAAATTTCACTAACAGTTGGATTAGTGGCAGCAGCTCTTGATATTGGGCTAGGTGTACTAATTGGTGGCTTTAGTGGATATGTGAGAGGACGTAATCGTCTTGGAACGTTAATTGACGAGTGGATTATAAGAGGGATTGAAGTGTTATACGGTATTCCATATTTGTTAATTGTTATTTTACTATTAATTGTTATGAAACCAGGCCTTTTTACAATTATTATCGCCCTTGCATTGACGGGATGGATTGGCATGGCACGCCTCATTAGAGCGCAAGTCTTGTCTTTAAAACAAAGAGAATTTGTTATCGCAGCAGAGCGATTAGGTACACCTCATATGAAAATTATATATGGGCATTTAATTCCAAACTTAACAGGGATTATTATGGTAAATTTATCATTTACCATTCCAGCAGCTATTTTCTCAGAATCATTTTTAAGCTTTATCGGACTTGGAGTACAATCACCGGCGGCAAGCTGGGGCACGATGACGAACGATGCACTTGGGACGTTACTAAGCGGAGAATGGTGGCAACTATTCTTCCCGGCAATCATGATTGCATTCATCATGTTCGCATTTAATGCGATTGGTGATGGTTTGCAAGATGCAATTGATCCGAAAATCGTAAAACGTAATCGAAAGGAGAAAAAACATGGCACAAATCTTATCTTTAGAAAACGTAACGTTGGCCGTTGAAAAAGAGAATAGTAAGCAAGCGATTGTGAAGCATGTTTCCTTTTCTATTAACGAAGGTGAAATAGTTGCACTTGTCGGAGAAAGTGGTTCAGGGAAAAGTGTTACAGCACAATCTATTATCGGCTTAAATCAAGAATCAATTCATATTGATGATGGAAATGTATCTTTCAAATCAAAGGAATTAACTGGTTTACAAGAATCAGAATGGAATCAAATTCGCGGGAAAGATATTTCCTTTATCTTTCAAGATCCGCTTTCATCTTTAAACCCAACGATGAAGGTAGGCAAACAAATTGCAGAAGTAATTTTGCAACATGAAAAGAAATCGAGAAAAGAAGCGAAAGAAATTGCGATTAACTTACTAAATGATTTAGGGATACATGAAGCAGAGAAACGCTTTGAACAATACCCGTATCAATTAAGTGGGGGGATGAGGCAGCGTATTTGTTTAGCAATTGCGTTTGCTTGTCACCCAAAGCTTGTTATTGCAGATGAACCTACAACAGCATTAGATGTAACGATTCAAAAGCAAATTATGGAGTTGTTAAAAGCAAGAAAAGAAAAACAAAATACGAGTATTTTATTAATTACACATGATTTGGCACTTGTACGTGAAGTAGCTGATCGAGTAGTGGTAATGTACGGAGGACGTGTCGTTGAAAAAGGGACGATACAAGAAGTAATAGGTTCACCTAAGCATCCATATACGAAAAGTTTATTACAAGCAATTCCGAATATGGATGATTCCGAAAAAGTATTACGTGCTATAGAAGGAACGACACCTTCCATTGAAACATTAAATAGCTTTGGTTGTCCTTTTGTAAATCGTTGCCCAGTAGCGATAAAAGAATGTATTCATCGCTTCCCAGAGAGAACGACATATTCTGAGGAGCATAGCTCACATTGCTGGCAACATATTCTGGAGCATAATAAAGCGAAATCAAAAGAGAAGGTGAATGCCTCATGACGACAGATTTAATTACTGTAAAGCAAGTAACGAAAACGTATGGAAGTAAAAATAAAGAAATCGCAGCTTTAAAAGATATATCACTTTCTATCCCGAAAGGAACAACGCTTGGCATTATTGGGGAAAGTGGTTCTGGAAAGACAACACTTGGTAAGCTCATAGCTGGGATCGAGCGTCCAACGTCTGGTGAAATTGATTATAACGGTCAAGTTGTTCACAAGCTGAAGTCAGCTCATAAGCGGGATTTCTTACAGAAAGTACAGTTCATTTTTCAAGATTCCACAGCGGCATTAAATCCGCGCTGGAAAGTACGCGATATTGTAACAGAAGGCTATATTTCATTCGGTTTAGGCGATAAAGGATTGAAAGATAAAGTCGCAGGTGATGCACTAGAGCGTGTTGGATTAGATAGACGATATATTGATCGCTATCCACACGAATTTAGCGGCGGACAACGTCAACGTATTGCTATTGCAAGAGCGTTATTATGTGAGCCAGAAGTTTTAATCCTTGATGAACCAATTTCAGCATTAGATGTTTCACTTCAAATCCAAATTGTGCACTTGTTGCAAAAGATTCAAAAGGAACAAGGCTATACATATTTATTTATCGCGCATGATTTACCGATGGTTCACTATTTATGTGAAAAAGTGGCTGTCTTATACAAAGGAGAACTTGTTGAATTTGGATATACGGACGAAGTATTCCGTAATCCACAACATTCTTATACAAAAACATTATTAGCATCAACACCAAAAATTTCAGGTTAAAGGAGAATGTAGGATGAAGAAGTTTTTACTGTTTGTCATTATGACTGTTTTAGCAATTACTTCTGTTGCTTGCGGTAAGAAAGAGACGCAAAAGGCGAGTGCTGGTAAGGGTGAAGGCGATCGATTAGTAACGAATATTAGTAGCGATCCGTATACGCTTGATTCTGCCATTGCGACAGATAGCACGTCAGGTTATGTAATTGGGCAATTGTTTTCAAGTTTATATACGCAAGATAGTGACGGGAAATATCAAAATGAATTAGCAGAGAAAGAAGAAGTAAACGCTGATGGAACTGAATATACAATTCATTTAAAGAAAGATATTAACTGGTCGGACGGTTCTCCTATTACAGCAAATGATTTTGAGTTTGCCTGGAAGCGATTATTAAATCCGAAAACGGGTTCTATGAATGCGACAGAAATGTATTTTATTAAAGGAGCAGAGGCATATAATACTGGAAAAGGTGAAGAAGGACAAGTTGGTATTCAAGTCGTTGATCCTCAAACATTAAAGGTAACACTTGAGCACCCAGTTGCTTCTATTAAACAAAAATTAGCAAGTTCATTATTTATTCCATTATCTAAAAAATCAATTGATGATAATAATAAATTAAAAACAGATCCAAAAGAGTTAATTACGAACGGACCATTCACATTAAAAGAATGGAAGCATAACCAAGCTATTACAGTACAAAAAAATAAAGAATACTATGATAAAAAGGTAACATTAAAAGAAATTGAGTTTCGTATTATTCCAGATTCTAAAACAGCGTACCAATTGTACAGGTCAAAAGAATTAGATTTACTAAGTGGTTTACCACAAGAGATGATTGAAAAAGAAAAAGGAAACAAAGAATATAAGCGTGTTGCAGGATTCTCATCTTATATTTATTCCTTTAACGTAGAAAAAGAGCCGTTTACAAATGCGAAAGTACGTAAGGCATTTTCATTAGCGGTTGATCGTAAGTTTATCGTTGAAAAACTGTATAAAAATAATGCACAAGAAGCATATGCATTCGTTCCAGAAGGAGCAAAAACACAAGGTGGTCGTGATTTCCGTAAAGAAAAAGGCGATTACGTAAAATTCGATTCAGCAGAAGCGAAAAAATTATTAGAAGAGGGCATGAAAGAGCAAGGTTGGTCTACATTACCTGAAGTAACATTAAAATTCACTACAGATACACAACATAAAAAAGTAGCAGAAGCAATGCAGGAAATGTTTAAGAAAAATCTTGGTGTAGATATTAAATTAGAGAATAAAGAGTGGAAGAGTTACATCGACACATACAAGCAAAGTGATTTCCAATTAGCTTATATGGGATGGGGCGGCTCTCTATTAGATCCAATTACTAAACTAGATTTATATGCAGGTGATGGTCCAAACAACTATGCAAAATGGCATAATAAAGAATTTGACGCTTTAGTAAAAGAAGCAGAAGTTGAACAAAACGAAGATAAGCGCTTTGACCTATTGCATAAAGCAGAAGATATTATGTTTGATGATACACCATTAATCCCAATTATTTTCCCAAGCTCTTCGTATTTACAAAAATCATCAGTATCTGGCGTCCAATTCATTATCGGTTCTAGTCCAGAACTAAGATACGTAAAAATTAAAAAATAAAGAAGTAGGCAACCGCCTACTTCTTTATTTTATTTCTCTTTTATATTCTTTTTTCGTTCCGTCAGAGAAGACAACTTCTAAAGCGAATTTTTGATAGTCTTTATCAAGTTTGAATACATTTACTACTTGATCGATTACTTCTTGATCTGGTGTGTTTTTATCGAATTTTAATTCTTGTAGAAGAGGGCTTAATTTTGTAATAGCTTCATCACCTGTTAATTTTACATCTGCTTTATGGTCTTCAACTTTTGCTTCCATTTTTTTATCGGCTGCTACATTTTTATAATCAGCTTCGTAGTCTTTCTTTGTATCCTGATAGTCCGCTTTTAAATCAAATTCATTGAAATTTAGCTTTAAATCAGCAGGAGCTTCGTTTTTTGCCTCTTCTGTAGTCTTTTTATTAGAAGTTGTGTCTTCTTTTGCAGGAGCTTTACATCCTGTTAATGCAGGTACTAGCATAAGAGCTAATAAAATTGATAGTAAAATTCTCATTATAAATTCCTCCTTATGTAAATTTGTTCTATACAAGTTTTTCCCAATTTCATGTAATTATGTATGTGTTGAAAATAAATTATTTACTTATAGCTTTAAGAATTAATCCGCAATTTAAATCAAAAATGATTTGTATGTATATGGTAAATTGAAGTTGTAAGGAGGTACTGAAATGCATGAAGAATATAAAGAGATGATAAAAAAAGCAATCGAATATATAGAGAATCATTTACATGAAGAGCTTACAACAGAAAGAGTGGCATTTCACGGGGCAGTATCGATGTACCATTTTCATCGTATTTTTCAAAGTTATATTGGGATGAGTGTAACGGATTATGTTCGTAAGAGAAGATTAACTCATGCTGCACAGGCTTTAGTATCGACTGAAAGAGCAGTCATTGATATTGCAGTGCAAAATGGCTTTTCCTCACAAGAGGCATTTACTAGAGCTTTTAAAAGAATGTTTCAATTACCACCAAAAAAATATCGGAAATATTTCCAGTCATTTTATATAGAAAGAGAGGGCGTTTCAATGGAAAAAGGTATACCGAAAGGATGGGTATTAAGTGGAAGTCATCCTGCTGAATATGAGATGGGCTTAGATTACGAAGTTGTTCATCAAGGAAAAGTATCTGCATATATAAAAGGAAAAGAGAACGTTACACACGGAGGGTTTTCAACATTAATGCAAATGTTCCGAGCGGATAAATATGTAGGTAAGAGGTTGCGTTTAACAGCATTTATTAAGAGTGAAAATGTAAAAGACTGGGCAGGATTGTGGATGCGAGTAGACGGAAAAGATACAGAGCCTATTGCTATGGATAACATGCAAAATCGTCCAATTAAAAATACGAATAACTGGCAATCATACTCGGTTGTACTAGATATAAAAGAAGAAGCACTTGGTATTGCATTTGGTGTTTTATTATCAGGAGAAGGCTGTGTCTGGCTAGATAGTATTCGTTTTGATGAAGTGGATGAAAAAATTCCTTCAACAGATTTGGCAGAAAACTTTTATGAAACACTCCTAGAAGAGCCGGTGAATCTGCAATTTGAAGAAATAGAAAATTAAAAAGTAAGGAGAAAAGATATGCTCAAATATGTGAAATTGATAAGTATTAGTTTAGTAGTATCATCGTGTATTATGGGAATCAACTATTTAATTAGTTATCTTTGGTCAGGGCATATACCTTCTTTGACGTGGAGAACATATTTGATATTTATGGTTATATTTATGATGAGTTTTGGTTCAATACAAAAAGAGAGCTATGAAGAGAGTTGATAATCGTCCTTTTAGTCTTCTTAGTATTAATACATATGTATTTATCACTGTATTGGAAAAACAGGTTTGCCGTTCGGGATTATTTCCCGCAACATATGCAGCGAATGGTTATTACACAATAATATTTGGTGGAGTTAATTTAGCGGAAAATATTATTTTATTATTACTTATTATACTAGTTATACAATTGGTAGCGGGAATCACTATAGGTATAAAAGTGATAGTAAAGAGGGGAAGTTCTGTAGTTAAAGAAGCATAAAGTAAAAAAGGTATCCTTCGTGGGATACCTTTTTTACTAGTGTTTATTATTTTGCAACTTCTGTCCACTTGTAGTTAAATTCACCGCCGAAGTCAGTTGTTACAAGTCCTTTAATGAAAGAGCGTTGTAAGTAAGAGCGACCTTGTTGGTATAAAGGAGCGACAGCACCATCTTGTAATAAGATTTTTTCAGCTTGCTTCATTGCTTCCCAGCGACCTTTTTCATCACCAGCTAAATCAGTTTTTACTTTACGAATAAGCTCGTCGTACTCTTTGTTAGAGTATTTATCGAAGTTATAAGCACTATCTGTTGTGAATAGATCTAAGAATGTAATAGGATCCGCGAAGTCAGGGCCCCAGCCATCGATTCCAATTTCGTAATCACCACTTAATAGTAGTTTTAACTGTTGTTTACGTGGTTGAGGTTTTAAATTCACTGTTAATCCATCTAGATTCTTTTCTAATTCACCTTTTAAATATTCACCAGTTTTCTTAGCTAAAGCATTATCACTTGTTAATAGTTCAATTGTTACTTTGTCAGTACCAAGCTCTTGTTTCGCTTTTTTCCAGTTTTCTTTTGCAGATTTCACATCATCTTTGACTAGATTTCCATTCTCTTTACGGAAGTCATTACCGTCTGGACTTTTTGCGAATTTCGCAGGAACCATTCCTTCTGCTGGGATTGCACCGTTATTTAAAATTGTTTCTACGTACGCTTTTTTATTCATTGCTTCGTTAATAGCGAGGCGTGCATGTTGATTTTTTAATACTGCATTTTTCTGATTTAGTCGTAAGAATTGGATACCGACTTCAGCGCGTTCCTTGAAGTTGGAATCGTTCTTATACTTATCAACAAATTCCGCAGTTAAAGCAACACGATCAATTTGTCCTGAATCATATAAGTTAACTTCTGTAGATTTATCTTTAACGACATTGAAGTTGATTTCTTCTAGTTTTACAGTTTTAGCATCCCAATAGTTAGGGTTCTTCTTCAATTGGAAGCTTTGTTCATGTTTCCAGTTATCTAATGTGAAAGCACCATTGTAAATTAAATGATTTGTTTCTAAACCGTATTTATCGCCTTGAGATTTTAAATACTCTTCATTGATTGGTAAGAATGTTGCAAATGTCGTTAAGCTTAAGAAGTAGGGAACAGGGCGGTCCAGTTGTACTTCTAAAGTTTTATCGTCAAGAGCTTTAACGCCTAATTGATCGATTGCTACTTCTTTTTGGTTTATTTGTTTCGCATTTTTTATATCAAAGAATAAGAATGCATATTCAGCAGCTGTTTCAGGGTTAACGGCACGTTGCCAAGCGAAAATAAAATCTTTTGCTGTAACAGGAGTACCGTTTGACCATTTTGAATCACGAAGATGGAAAGTATACTTTGTTTTATCCGGACTAATGTCAACCGATTCAGCAACACCAGGGATCGGTTTATTATCTTCTCCTATAGCATATAAACCTTCAAAAACATTTCTCATTACATTCATGGATTCCCCATCCGTCGCTTTTGCAACATCCATTGTTGGAATTTCTGAAGCAAATGATAAGTTAATCGCTTGTTTATCAGGTGCTTTATCGTTCGCTTTTGCTCCGCCTGCATTATCTTTATTTCCCCCGCAAGCAGTTAGTAGTAGACTTGCCCCTAAAATAGATGCAACAACAGGTACAACTTTTTTCTTCATTGTTCTTTCCTCCCTAAATGTGTTGTTCGTAACGTCATAATGTCCATGTCTTGAAGTGTAGCTATAGAAGGAGAGAAAACCTATTATAAATATGTGTATATAGGTAATCAGGTATTCTATATGTATATACATGCTGAACTATAATCTATCGTTATATGTTTCAACTTAGTAGACATTACATTTTGATGATAAAATATTTAGTTTCTTTGATTATTTAGAATATTAACACTGGAAAGAACTATATGTCAATAATAAAAAGTGGAGCGTTAATTTCTTGGAATAATATATTGAAAAAGCAGATTTCCTCATATTAGGGAATCTGCTTTTAATATATTTTGCTAAAAAAACAATGGGGGTGGGTGAGAACACGATGATCTAAGTTGCATTTTATCCCGCATTAACGGGCAGTAAGATCCTCGCCTCAAAATTCAGTGAAAGCAAAGAAGTTAGGGGGGATCAACTGCCCGTAAAAGCCCGATTGGTGAGGGATGATTAAAGTTTCACTTTATTTTTCAATTTTTGCCCATTTGAAGTTTAATTGACCTGCAAAGTCTACTTGCACAATGCCTTTCACATAAGAACGCTCTAAATAAGATTCTCCTTTTTGGTAAAGAGGAGCGATAACAGAGTCCTTAAATAAGATTTTTTCTGATGCTAGTAACGCTTCCCAGCGAGCTTTTTCATCACCAGCCAAAGTAGTTTTAACTTTTTCAATTGTGTCATCAAACTCTTTATTAGAGTAATGATCTAAATTGTAAGGGTTATTCGTCGTAAATAGTTCAAGGAATGTAATTGGATCAGCAAAGTCAGGGCTCCAACCGTCAATTCCAATCTCGTAGTCACCTTTTAATAAGAGTGAAACTTGTTGTTTACGTGGTTGCGGTTTTATATTTACCGTTAAGCCATCTAAATTCTTTTCTAGTTGTCCTTTTAGGAACTCACCAGTTTTCTTCTCAAGGTCACCATCACTTGTTAATAATTCTAATGTTATCTTTTCAGAACCAAGTTCTTTTTTTGCTTTCTTCCATAATTCTTGTGCAGATGTTGTATCAACTTTTGTTAAATCGCCGTTTGCAGTACGGAAGTCTTTTCCATCAGGCCCTTTTGCAAAGTTTTTCGGCACGAGACTAAAGGTTGGTGTAGAGCCATCATTTAATAACGTATTTACAAAAGATTTTCGATCAATTGTTTGATCGATTGCTTGGCGTGCAGAAACGTTTTGAAGTACTTTGTTTTGCTGATTCATACGTAAAAACTGTACCCCTACGTTCGGACGTTCTTTAAAGTTAGCATCCTTTTTATATTTATCAACGAAGTCAGATGTTAGTTTTATACGGTCTAATTGTTTGGATTCGAATAAATTTACTTCT
>NZ_CP009690.1 GCF_000832605.1 Bacillus mycoides | reverse complement strand
AAGCTTATTATTTAAATCGATAGAACTAGCGGTTCGGCGGGTATAATTGCTGATCCAAGTCGAACAACTTAATCCCGTTTTTGGTCTGTTCGGCTTGGCGAAAGCTAAAAACCCGCCGAAAAAAGTTTTGCAAGGACAATATCAAAAAGAGAAGGCGATAGCCTTTAGGTGAGGATTAACGAACCGACTTTTTGATATTGAGGGTGGAGATTTTTGAGTGATTTTCTCAAAAATACAACCCGTTCCTTGCGGAACTTTTAGCCCTATATATAAGAGTGAGAAGAGCAAAGTAACAAAACCCAGTAATATCAAGGCTTTATAAGGCATAGGGTGTTGCAAAAAAGCAACACCTGTGTTGCAAAAAAGCAACACCTAAAAAATGGGAAAACACAAAAAAAAAAAGATGTCAATGACATCTTTTTTTCATTCCTAAAATAAATAAACCGGTAATTTATGTTTTTTTCCATCTTCAGCAACAAAATTTTTAAGAGACTTCTTAAAAATTCTTTGTGTAGCTTTGTCTACTCCATCTTTTGGAGAGCAACACATAATATTAGGATTTATAAACCATGTACGACTCGTACAAATACGTCCATCTTCTGTAGTCATTCCAGATTCCGCAACCGCCAATACTCCTTTTTCCATTAAAGAATTCATCATCATTGAAACCCTTGAACGATCTCTCTTTAATTCTTTTGCTAAATAACTAGGAGTAGCATTATCTGAATCAAATTCATTTTCTTCATTTGCTCGTTCTACAAGAATATTCGTTTTAAATTCTACATAAGGTACTAAATCCATTAAAAAAGCCTTTTCAGCATTTGTAAGATAGTTTATTTTTGCTAAGTAATTATAATTATCCGTAATCATTTGCACAAACTTCACCCTATCCGTAGGCTTTTTCTTTTTACCAATGAAATATTCTTCCCCACCAGTCGCCTTACTTAATAACTGCAAAAGCATTGCTTTCTCTTCTTCTGAGTAGCCACCTGCTAGCAACTGGTCATAAATACTATCAATCTTACGATCTCTTATTTTCGCTTTTTTTTCAGCTTGTCCAAAATCTACAACTTTTGTCATAAAATAATTCTCTCCCTTAGTGGAAGGAATCAACTTTTATATGTTAGAATGTATATAGAATATATATTGGTTGATTCCAACCTTATTACGAAAAACCGTCTCGCCGACCAAAGCTAGAGCGGTTTTTCTCGTTTATACGTCTTTCTCTATAATAACATGAAACACCTTGTTAAAGCTTTCCATCTCTTACAAAAGCACAACATTCAATCCTCTTTTTCTTCTTCAAACTCATACAATTCAATGCTTTCATCATTATCAATCCTATCTTTCCCTATCAAAATCCCGATGTTTGCTTATTTGTCTCTTATGTTCACGTTCAAATTGATTATCTATTCCCTTGCTATCCAATTCATTTTTAATAACCCCTCTAAACGCCTTGAATTTCTCTTTAAAAGCTTTTTTCGTCTGTTGATACAAAACTCTTATATTCTCCTTCAAATCCTTTATGTGAGCTTTTAATGAGCCTATTTCAGTATTTAATTTTCTATTTCCCTCTCTCAACTCTAGATTTATCTTTTGAGATTCTTTTAAAGAATCATACAAACTATCAACTTGGCGATTCAATTCCTTATTTTCTTTTACCAGATCCGTATTCTGCAAACGCTCATAATCTTTTTTTACAGTGACTGCTGCGGTTATTAATTCTTCTACTTTTTCGAGTTGCTTTGGAGAAAAAACATAATTGCCTGTTTCTTTCTCAATGATTTCAGGTTTACCAATTAATTTTGGTTTTACCTCTGTCTTGATCTCTTTCTTTTTGGTCTTTAGCGTAATTTTATTATTGGGCAATCGCTTGCTTATCTCGATAAATTGATTCTCTATATTAGAGACTGCTTCAGCATATTCTTTGTATTGACGGACTTTCATATATTTATGGGAACCCACATTGGCACGTTCAAAATTTGGAATTTGTTCTTTAGCCAAAGATTCAATATAAGCCGTTTCTAATTGTCTCCAATTCGCAATTAGCTCCGTCCCTTTTCCTTGTACGCCTTGTTGTTGCAAAGCTCTATCCATTCCGACACGCCTCGTTAATCCTCGACTACTTTCGAAATTCGGTACATAGTTAATATGTAAATGTGGATTGGCTTCATCATCATGTAAAACCATGTTATAAACTACTAGATTTGGATTTCGCTCTTGAAACGCCTCAGCATAGCACTTTAGCGCTTCTTTTTTCGCTTCCCTATACTTTGGGTCGTCCTTACCTTCCCCAATCGCTACAACCAATTCTCGTTGCTCATGTGTCTTTTCATTTTTATGTATTTTGTCATAGTAGTCCTGAATCTTACGGTCATTGCGTTTTTGTTTCTCATTATACTTGTCCACCGCTTCTTGAAAGACATCCTTGTATACACTTCGGATGTCCTTTTGAACAAAGTAGATATTTTCGTCTAACTTGGATGGATCTATGCCAGGATTCCCATGAATATTTTCTCTGTTATTATGGCTTAATGAACTTTGGTGAGATTGATTAAATGAGATAGAGAATAACATAAAGTGCCACCACTTCCCCTAGATTAATTGATACAATAAGTCTAGCAAGGCGACGAAATTGTGTCAATTGACGTAACCCTATACTTATTTTGACGCTAACGCATCAAAATCGATAGGGGTCTGCGACGCTTGTCGGCTTCGCCGAGCCATGCCTTGCCTGGCTAAAAGACCTCGGACTTTGTCCGAACCTACAAGGGGAACTCTTCCCCTTGACCCCATCAATCGAACTCCCCAACCCCTCAATCCTTGAGGGGCTCCCTCGCCGGTTGGCATCCCCAAAACGGTTCGTTTTGAGGAAGTGCCAAGAGGGTGAAGAATCGGCTGCACGTGTCAATTCCTTAATGCTCCTTTCATGGATCAGCACAAACCGCTGAACCATTTCAGTCCGCTTACCATTGACACTTACTAAGTATTTTTCTTCTCTCTCTATTCAAAAGATTATCTTGTTTAAATTTTGCTTAATTTTCACCGATAATTATCTAAAGATTTGAAAATCATTATATAATGAATTTAATTTAAAATTAGGAGTGGTTAACATGCCAGATATAATACGACTCGTACTTTTCGTCCTTATAGCAATTAGTGCGGTTTTCTCTTTAATAAAAGAATTCAAAAAAACTGAGAAAAAAGCACTTTGGATTTTCATAGAGTTTTTAGTTCTTTTTTGGGCGATATGGGTAATAACAAATATCATAATCTAACTTTATAATTTTCTTTACCCAGCATGCAATGAAACTTTTAATTACTATATACTTGAGGTTTCATCACATCAACATCAAGTTAAAAGCACTTTTAAAACATTAAAAAGTGCTTTTTAATTATTATAAATACGAATGTAAACTTTTGAATATTAGTTTACTTTCAGTGATAGAAGTAGAACCACATGCCCATCAACCCAATATTTTGGAGTACCTCCAAAAAAATTCACCTCAGATACAACAAAAGAGCCTTACCTCTATAGGTAAGGCTTCACTAGTATAGTTGTATATATTTACATAACAATTAAGAAACTGTAAAAATATAACACAAAGAAGCAGAACCCTAACATTCCGCCTATAGCTAGTACCTGTTTAACCCAGCTCTTGAATTTCGGATTACTGTCAATAATCGCTTGCACTCTTTCCATATTCGTTTCCTCCTATTAAGGAGAACCCTTAAAGACTCTCACCTCGCTATGGTACCATTAAAGAATGACTAATAGAGGTCTAATTTTTGTCTAAATGTATAATATTACCCTATATGCAATATTGCATATAAGAATGTATTGATAAAAATGTAAGCGCTTACTATAATAAAAGCATAAAGATAAATCACATCTTAGCATCAACAACAGAGGAGGAAATAATATGACAATCGCAATGGCAGTTTTATCATTCTTAGGTGGAGTACTTCCATTAGTAACAGAACTTTTAAAAGCAGTAATGTAAATTCATTATTCCACAATTATTTATAAAAATTATCATACCTTAATACAAAAAAAGAGGAGGAAATAATATGGCAATCGCAATGGCAGTTTTAAAATTTGTAGGTGGAATCATTCCATTTGTACAAGAACTTTTAAAAGCAGTAATGTAAATTCATTATTCCGCAATTATTTATAAAAATTATCATACAAATGATCTGTATATCAAAAGTGAATTGATGTGCAGATCATTTGTGTGAGCGAAGTCCCTTTAGCATTATGAAGGGACTTTTTTGTTATTACCGAAAGTAAACTTTTAGATATAAATTTACATTCACAAAATAATTTATCTTATTCAAAACCGTAAATAATAAAAAGCAAACAAAGAAAATCCATTTGTAATAAAAAGCCTAGCAAAACCCCATTACATACATTAAAATATCCTTATATTTTTAATAATAAAATGAGGGGCTTTTGTATAATGAATAAGAAAAAAATAGGTTTATTTATTTTAGTAGTCATTCTTCTTTGGATTTTATTTCCTCTTTCACCGTATTTAACAGATTTAAATCATACAGAACAAAAGTTATATAATAAACTACAAAAAACTCAAGATATTTATACATTAAAAGATCAAAACCCTAAAACAGTAGTAAGACTATATTTACATTCAATACAAGAAAAAAATTATGAAACAACTTACCTTTTCTATAAAAATGATGAAGAAAAGATTGAAGAAAAGAAACAATTTTTAAAGGAAAGACTTGAGCTCCATGAACAAATGCTCTCATTTTTTAAGTTTGTCAGATCATCCGTAATAATAAACGAAGCTCACAAAGATTCTGCAGTTATTAATATGCCACGATGGAAAGGTAAAGATATCCAATTCCATATGTATAAAAAAAATGGAACATGGTTTATATACGACGTTCCTTTTCAATAATTAAATAATATATCTTATTGATTTATCAAAAAGAATGCTGGAATCCCGGGATTCTTTTTGTATTTATGAAAGTAAACTTTTGCATAGAAGTTTACTTTCATTTTCCCATAATTATTAACCTTATCTCGAATCCCTAGATAATCTCAAAATCAACAACAAAAGTATACATTCAGGATGTTGATTTATCTCTTTTCTTTAAAGACGATAATACAAAGAAATATAAAACAGCTGGTATTATTCCAAAAAGAGCATTCCATACTAAGCCAGGTACCATAAAAACAAATGAAAACAATATACCTAATGAAATTACGCCAAATATCGCATAAATAAATAGTTGAACTAAATGAATTTTTTTAGGAGAATTCAGTTTACTTAAGACCTTTTTTGTAAACCAATCAATCAATAATGAAACCGGAATTCCAAATAATATAAATATAGGACTAATGTAGATTATGGCTATCATAAATATATCTAGAAATGAAAATTGATACGGATTAGCGAAAACAAAATCAAGTATTTCGAATGACGCAGACATAATTAATGCTGACAATATAGCTGCTATCAACCTTCTTAATAAATACACTGTTTTATCTCCTTTCATAAAAATTCAAAGTAAATACACTTGTAATATTTAGTTACCATAACTTCCGTTATTGGAAGTTAATTAAATCCGTCTTATAAAATAAAATAATAAAGATGCTAAAATAATAGGGCTGCCTTCCACAAAGTCCTGAATAGTAAAAGATACAGATATAATATGTTTCCCAAATATTATGACACGGATTAAATAACCATAGAAAACTCCTAACAATATAAATAAGGGGATTCCGAATTTTAACTTATAACTCTTTTTTATTTTTCTATAAAAAAATTCTCCTAATAAACAACCTATAAAAACAGGAATACTTCCTAATATCACATACATAATAATTGATAGCCAAATCGGACCCCATGTTTCTTCATAATTAGGTTCTTGATAAGCTAAAATATTGATAGAAATAGAGAAAAACATCAAGCAAGCTAAATAGCTAACAACAAATTTTTTCAATGTAATTATCCTCACGATTTCCTAATTTTACTTTTATTATATGATAGTTACCATTGTGTAAGATAGATAAAATGTAATATGTATATTGTATTCAAATCGGGTTAACATAACGTCCTATTATCGGTAGCAAAAAAAAGGCGAATCCCTTATGGAAGTAAGGGATTCGCCTTTTTTTCTTTTTATCAATCTATGCAATTTTTTATACATTCCTATCATAGTGTGGGTTTTCAGATTCTCGTTTGTTACTAGACTAGCCAAAAAACTGTATAAAATCTTGCATAATCTTAGCATGGTTTTTTTTCAAAATGCTGGTGGTACCCCATAATTAAGAAGATAAATCACCATAAAATGCTTCGCAACAGATCATTGCATGCTTTTTTTATAACGCTACGATGCGTTTCTTACTATTTAACATTAGAATAATTAAAGTAATTAAAGGAGGTACATATATGGACATTGGAAAAAAAATAAAACATTTAAGATTAATAAATAACATGACACAAGAAGATGTAGCCAGCCAATTATTTATTTCAAGACAAGTTATATCTAAATGGGAACTAGGAAAAAGTCTTCCCGATCTAACCAATTTATTAGCCTTAAGCAATCTATTTAATGTTTCAATTGATTCTTTATTAAAGGAGGATTCAAATTTGCAAAGTCAGATAATAAAACAAAGTAATTATAAAAGATATTTATTAATAGCTTCTCTCTACATATATTCTTTAATCACTATTATTGTTATATTTTATTGTCTCATTGCCTTTTTACTTATACCAAAGGACATAAAAACAACAGATCTAAAAGTTATTAATTCCCACTTTTATCAAAAAAGCGATAAAAGAGAAATTCTATATATTTATAGTAAATTAACACCTTTTTTCTCCAATTATTCGGGAGATTATAGCATTGAAATAAAAAAGCATGAAATAAATATTCATGCTCATCGAAATTCAATTCCTTTTAGAAATAAAGATGTTTTATTTTCAATTGAAAAAGATATCCCCCATGGAATAGATTGGGAAGAAAAAGATGTTTACATTGTAGATGAAAACAATAAAAAAATACTTATATATAACCATAAAAATAAACAACTGTATTACCAAATAAAAAATTAAAAAGTAGGCGATCAAAATTAAAAACATTTATAAATATATTTTTATACTAACTACGCTTATTCTTAATATAATTAGTTCTCTACTCATTATGAATACTGCAACACCAGGGAATATGGTATTTGCTATTACATTTTTATTTTTCACCATGCTATTCCAATCAACTACAATGCTATTTATTATATATATGATTAAAAATGATACGTCTAAAAAGATGAAAATAATATTATATGTTTTTTTAACACTAGATATATTAATCTTTTTATTCCTAATAAATATGACATATATAGTAGCAACAGCATTAAAACATTATTAACATCTTTATAGCAAGGGAATGTTTGTAGACTGATCTATACTGCATTCCCTTATTGTATGTATGCTATATTTCTATTCTTCTTTTTCCGACATTAGAACCCTACAAAAATATCAATCATATTTAATTTTTAAACAAACCGAAAAAGCCTTTCCGTTTTTGTTTCTGATTTTGTTTCTGCATATCTCTAATGTTTTCAAGCAATAACTGATCTCGCTTCTCTAGCTTCTTCTCTATAAAAATTTCTAATTCACTGTTTTTACCTTCTACTTCAGTTAACTTTTTCTCCGTATTCGCTAAATGCTCTTTTGTCGTAACCAATTCATTCGTAATTTCTTGCAATTTTTGAACAAGTGCTTGATTAAATTGATTTTGTAACTGCTGATTTTCTAATACTTCATTCAATTTCTTTTCTAATTCTGATTTTTCTTCTTTTGAAACAAACGAATCAAGTTCTCCGTTTCGCCATGCCCGAACTTGATCGTAAGACCATTTTTGCGCCTGTATTTTTTCTTTTATCCCTTTTAATTCTTCTATATTTTCCTTCGAGTATCTGCGATGCCCTCCCTGACTTCGCTCCGTTTGTATGTTAAATTCGTTTGACCATACCTTTAGCAAATCGGGTGTGATCCCTAGAAGATCCGCAACAATTTTCGGTGTATGCATTTCCGATTTTAGTTCCAATTTTCATTCCTCCCCCAAAAACGGAATACGTCTTTCACTTAAAAAACACGATTAAATCAACATTCCAATCAAAATCGGAATGTACTTACAACCGATATGAAAACCGATTTTAAAAACGATTTAATTTCGAAATACATTCCGATTTTAACACCGATATGTATTACTTCTCGATAATAACATCAAAATCTTTTTTATTTATACAAGATTTTATGCAAAAAAAGAATAGCGGAAATCGCTAGAATCCCCGCTATATCAACGATGTATAAAATTATGTATAAACGATAGATAGACATAGAAACAAGAAACCTTGTATTTACAAGGTTTCTATCAAAATATTTGCTACCGATAATTTATGTTATGTTAACTGATCATGAATAGAATATACATTAAAATCCTTAGTAATTCTTGTGAAATTTATGTAATAAAATGGAAGTTCAAGAATTGAAGAATATAGGAGGATTTGATGAGACAAACAAGGTTTTTGTTTGTATTAATAATATTTATATTGGGAGCTTGTTCTAATGATAAGTGGTTTACCCTTAAAGGTGAGAGTGAAAATTGGAAGGGTACGTACCAAGGCTATACATATGATGGAAATAATGAAGCAAGTGAACTTACTCTAATTTATAAAGGGGATCCTTCAGAAATTAAAGGTAATGTTGAATATAAATATGAAACTGATGGTAGTGGAAAAGGGGACGGAAATGTTTCACTAGATCAAAACTCTATTAAAACTAAAATAATTTGTGGAGGTTGTACCATAACTAATAAAAATGATGTAATAAAGATTACTATGAGTTGGAATGATAAAACAGAAACCTTTAAACTACAATCTAAAAAGTAACTTCCGCTTTCGGAAATTATGTAAATAAGCTGTCCATATGGACAGCTTATTGTTTTTGGTTAGTATGTTTTTTTCGAAATGCTGGCGGTACCCCATGCCCATCAACTTAAGAATTTAAAATCCTCTTTCCAAAAATAAGTTTTTTGTTAGAAGTTAGCACAAAATTTCGTTCTGGGGATACTATAAAATTTTAACTTGATAGTGATGTGGAGGTACCCCATATAGTAGTAGATGCGTTGAGTTTAGTAAAAACTATCTGATATACATTGAATCAGGTACAGACATTAAATAATAGAAAAGGTCGCCTACTATTCCACTAGTAAAAATAATAAATCCCATATTGCGTATGCCTTTAAGTTTTAACCGTAATCCAATGAATGCCGCTAGTAGCCCAGTTAAAGAAAATAGAATCCAGTATAGTTCGGTTGGAATGGGAAGATATTTATCTCCATCAACCCCAATACCCCAAAAAACATAAGGCAGTACGACAAAGAAAACGCTGAGTAATCCCATTACACTGGCTAGTAATTTATGATATTTAACACCAGTAATAATTAGATAAATTCCACCGACAAAACCGCACAATACAAGATAAGGTACATAGAGAATCCAAAGAAGACTCAAGATGATCATATGTAATTTCCTCCTATTTATTTTCGCTCATTGTAGTTTTAAGGGGTTATTTGATTTTCTGAATCTGTTGCTAATTTATTAAGTTGATCTAGTGCTTCTTCTTGATCAAACGAATTAAACCAACGGTAATCATGTTTGTCTAAAATACGATAATGCTGACTAATCAGATTTTGTTGTAAACGAAAGTTCCCTTTTTCTTGAATCTGTTTCCACCAAACTTTTCCTCCCAATGTTTTTTCTTTGAAGTTGCTAGTTCTATTGTGGGCCATTGTTTCGATTACTACTAATGGATCATCCCCAAGAGAAGACTGTAAAACCTCACTATCCCTAAACAATGCACAAATAGCAACGGTGTTGGTCCAACCTGCATTCGTTCTCCCTTTCTCAATTTGAACAAGCGTTTTTTTTGAAATGCCGAGAACTTCAGCCATTTTATCCTGTGTATATCCTTTTTCAGTACGTATTAACTTTATTTTCTTTGAAATGAGTTCAATTGTAAGCTCCTTATTCACTTTCTCTCCTCCAAAAGTAACAAATGTTTTATTTAGTGTAATTTTACACTAAAATCAATCCATTTTCAACTCGCCCCCTAAATCTTGTAAGAAATAATTGAATAAGCCATAAAAATGGTCATTGCACAGTTATCCATGAGAAGTTAGCTCGTTTTGAGGATATTTGTATTTCTTAGCTTGATAGCGATGTGGAGGTACCCCTAAAAGAGGTTTTCCCCTTGTTTTTGGGTGTGAGTGCTGGCTGGGGGGTTGGGGGCTAACCCCCAGGAACTTAACGTAACTGAATATGAAAT
>NZ_CP009689.1 GCF_000832605.1 Bacillus mycoides | reverse complement strand
CTCAGCGAGAATTAGCCAAAAAAATAGGAAGACATGAAACGAAAGTTAGTCCTTTGGTTAGAAAATTAATTGATAAAGGCATTATTGCTCGTTCAGAGAGTGGTGTTGATGATAATAATGTTAGGGCATATGCTTTGTTTATAAATCCTCATGTTATGTTTTCAGGGAATAGAGATGAAGTTAACCCGACACTTAAAGCTATGTTTAGAAAGGTTCCTAAACAGCTTAAAAATTTGCCTATTAAATTATTTTAAGTCTACTTTAATTAGTAGACTTTTTTTGTTAATTTCGTACTTACCAAAAACGGTAAGTTTACTTACCAAAAACGGTAAGTACGAAAAATCCTGAAACCCTTGGTATTACTGGGTATTTTCTACTTTGGTATACTTGTCCCTTCTCACTCTATATAGAAATAGCTAAAAGTTCCGCAAGGAACGGGTCGTATTTTCTTTCGCTTTGCTACAAAAAATCTCCACCCTTTTCGCTTTGCTACATCCTTGCAAAACTTTTTTCGGCTCAAGTTTGGATATCACCAAGCCGATACATCCAAAAGCAACTATTGGGGATCATCGGCTTGAATTGCTATTATACGAGCCGAACCGCTAGTGCTTTCGTCTAATAATTTCACTTACCATATTGATAGATACGTAATACGTGGGGGCTCGTCCCCACACGACGAACCAGCCTCAACCCCAAAAGCAAAGGAAAACCTTCTTTTAAACCTGTCTATTTTGCTTTTTAAGCGTTTATTTTCGTTTTCGCGACAAATAGTATTGTTTTAGTTTTATATTCTTTAAAAAGGATTCTGGATCGTTTGAATGACATTATGTGTTTTATATGTAAAAGGAAAATGACTAACAGATAAACAGTTTTCAGCTTTTCGTCAGAAAGTTGTTAGCCAAGGATGGAGACAAGAGAAAGAATTGGTTAAAAACATTGGAAGAGTGAAAGGTTAAGAGGGACAACATATGAAATCTGCTACCGAATATCCTGATTTAGCTGGCGAGCCAGCTAATATTCAATTTTTAAAGGGAAGGAATATGGATGTAAATGAACATTTTGACGCTCACCGTGGAAATTATCACAATCCTACAAATGGCTACTATACTCTTAAGAATGACAGTATGACTGACTTTGGAGACGTTGTACCTTGGAAACATGAATAGAGGGAGATGGTTTTATGCTAAGAAAATATTATTCAAAAAATAATCATTTACAACCATTTTTTGAGGAAGTTAATAAATATGTAGATGGTATTCATATCTTAAATGATGGAATTGGTTTAGAAGATATAACAAGCCTTCAAAATGAACTTAACATCCAAATTCCTGATATATATAAAGATTTTCTTCAATTGTATAATGGTGGAGAATTATTTATACCTGGAACGGTCCTATCAGAAATTTATATAGCTGCTTGGGGCCCAAAACAGCGTAGTGGCTTCTATCTAAATGATTCGTTTAAAAAAGAACGAAGACCGATAGGGGTGCCAGACACGTATTTAATCATTGCAGATTTAAGCTATGGTGACACTATTTGTATAGACTTAGAATCAAGCAATGGATACAATGCAACAGTAATACAGTGGGATAGGGAGACTAACAGCGTTTCTAGATCATGGAGTGGTTTGGTGGAATGGTTAATGGATACCTTAGACGAAGGATCATTACTAATAGATTATGATGGTAATGAAAAAGATTTAGATTTTTAACATGAATAGTAAAAGTGAAGCCACAAGAGTTTAGTGCTCTTGTGGCTTTTTATATAGCTAATTTTCTATACACAATCCCCTTACAAATTAATTACTCAATTTAGATTGATCTCTTTTAGTATTTTGAAGTAATGTTTGATTGCAATTTATTAAAAATATCATGTCGTTAGTGAGTACTCATATGGAGACATCAAAGGGACTTTGTGTACTCACTGAGTCTACATCTCGGGACATAATGGGGACATTTGGAGGGTTTTGTGTCGTCAGTGAGTGGACATCCTGGGAATTTTCGTGTACCCACGTTTAAGCTAGGCTCCGCCTAGTCCCAACCCCTAGTTGGGCCCAAAAACCCCTTATGCTCTTCTCTCTTTTTTGATTCGGAATTTCCAATTTTATAAAATGAATTATTTTTTAACTGAATTTTATTATGCTAAAAAAACAAGAATGTAATTTTAATTGTGGTTTGTTGCAAGGTTATTAGAAAAAATTTTGTGGCGCGGCCATGGTCTTCGCTATATGGATTAAATAATCATTTATTAAGAAGAAAATGAAGTATGACTTAGAGATGTGAAGAATTCCGTTATTTTTATATGACAGAAGGATATAAACCTTAGTAAAATGAATTAGTAAAAACCTAGGTTTTATACCTAGGTATCAAGGTTGATTTTTTGGAAAATAACCCTTGATATTTAAAAAACTTAGGTTTTTATCTAGGTTTTAAAGGTGGGTAAAAAGATGGATAAAAGTGAAAACCTAGGTGAAGAAAAACCAGGTTATATAGCCATGACTGTTAAAGAAGTTGCATTGTGTTTAGATGAATCGCCAAATGTTATAAGAAATTGGATGAAAGAACTAAGGACATATATTCCTTTAGAGAAAAATGAATCAGGCTATAATGTTTTTAATGAGAAAGCTCTTGAGCAAATGAAGATGGTTAAACAATTACATAGAGAACAGAATTACTCAATAAAACAAATTGAACATTATTTTGCTACAGGTGGGGAAAGTATAAAGCCTGTACCTAGTAAAGAAGCTGGAGAAATTTTAGCTGAAGAATTAAAATCATTAAAAAATGAAGTTAGTAAACTTAGAGAATATAGTGAGAAACAAGAGGAATTTAATAAATTGTTAATTGAACAACTTCAAAAAAAACAAGATTATATTGATAATAAGTTAGAGAAACGTGATCAGAAGTTACTTGAAACAATTAGAGAAGTACAAGAAACAAAACTATTAACGGGAGCTACAAAACCAAAAGGTTTTTTTGCGAAATTATTTGGAAAATGATTTTTTGAGATTGGGTAAAGAATTTATTATTAAAGATTTAGGGAGATAATTAGTATGAATAAAAAGGTGAAAAAATTTAAATATCTTATGATTATATTAGCGTGTATTGCGATTTTCGGTACAATTTTACCTAATTCATTAGATCCGGATGAAACATTAGCAGGTAACATTTCAGTTGCGGTTTTTGGTATAATTGGTACTTGTTTATTATTTTCTATTACTTATTTTATTGTAAAAAAAGCTATTTTAAGAGGATAAGTTATTACATTTCTAATGAAAAGGTAGAGGATATATGTTTTTAAAATCTTCATATTCTGAGTTTATTAATTTTATTATCTTGATTACAGTTATTTTAGTTCTATGGAGATTAAAGGTATGGTCTAATAAAAAATATAATGTTCCTAAAGTATTCAAATGGTTCCCTAAAAGATGGGGGAAACGAAAAATTTTAGAACAGTTTTACCAATCAAAACTTGATGTTGAAGGTAAAGGGATTTGGATTACTTATTATGCTGTAGATTTATATGTTGTAACTATCCCATTACAAGTAAAAAAATATAATACACTTTAATGTTCTGTTTTTTATTAAGAAGTTTTAAAATACGGTAAGTGAAATTATAGATATAATTTTATGTGAAAATTAGCTTTTTATTTATTGTTAGCAATAAATAAAAAATGTATTTAGAAGGAATCGTGGTTGCCGCGCATGTGGAATCGCTGAGTCCTGGCGTTTATGCCGCGAAAGTTCCTTGACGATGAGGGGAACCCTCATGCAAACTCGCCAGGGGTGGCCCCAGAAGGGCGGTTTTTGCCCGCTGGGGTTAGCTTTGGGAGTTTGAGGGTTCGGAGGCTCGTGGTCAAGGGAACCGTGGAATAAAAAGCGAGGACGGACCCCAGGACAGGGCAAAAACCAATGTCTTCGCCAAGATTCGTGGTTCTACTGTTAGAAAAAGGCGAATAAGAATATAGCATACATACAATAAGGGAATGCAGTATAGATCAGTCTACAAGCATTCCCTTGCTATAAATATGTCAATTTAAATTTATATGCGATTTTCAAATTGCTAATAAGTGATTAATTCGAAAATCGTATTATTTATATAATGTGACTTAAATTAAAAATAATTTCTAGTTTTTTACATGGTATAATTTTATATTAGGAAAAAGGGGTATGAAAAGGTTAGTTGATAACTTAGAAAAATCGATATTGATAGGAATTCCCTTGATATGTTCAGAAAATTTCGGAAAGGATTTTAAAGAATGGGACAATTTCAAAGTAATTTACAAACAGCAACACAAATTGCTACGAAAATGAGATCAGCCTCTGACAGGATTCAAAGTGCAACAAGTCGTTCTATAACAAAGGCGACGCGTACAACGCTATCTGTTAACTCGAAAGCACAAGAAGCGAATCAACAAGTTTTAGATTTAACGAAACAATTTTCTGCTGCTTTTCAACAAGCGGTTGATAATATTCATTCGGTATCTAACGAGTTTGAGAGAATGGATAACGAACTTCAAAATACTTTTCGCTAATGTAATAACCTACGTAAAGTAAAACGGTAGGAGGAAAAAGATGAGTCAAGATATTGAAAAACAAATGAATCAATTAAATCAAAAATTACGAAGTGTATTTGAAGAACAGAATCGGAATCAATCTGCGATTCAAACACAGGAACAAGCAGAAGAAGATTTTCATGTATGGAAAAATCAAAACCATCGTTTGTTCGACCGTATTTTAGGAACTTGGCATAGAGATAGAGAAATGTCATTGTTTTTTATGAATATGAGTCAAGATGCTCAATATATTGAGCGAAAACTTACTTTCGAATTGGAAAATCAAAAAGAAATATTGCTTAAGGAAAAACGAAATCTTAGTGACTTAGAAAATGACCTTTACTATCAAAAACAAAATCTAGCAAAGGAGGTCAATTCATGAGTTTAAATATGTATTTGGGAGAAGTGCAAAGCCAAACCCAAAGTATGAACGCTGTATGTACGGCTACCATTCAGGGTATGGAACAAGCCATTCAGTCGATTGATGCTTTTGCAGTTGATTCTGTTCTAAAAGGACAAACATATAGCAGTGCAAAATCATTTTTTGTACAAACTTTTCGTCCTCTAGCGCAAGGAATCATTTACTTATGTGAAGAACTAATCCGTCAGAATAATGCCTTTCCAAGTCAATTTCAATCACAGGTAGCTTCAACTGATGTTATTGAACAAGAATTATTAGAACAAATTCGAGAAATTGACCGAATGAAAACAAGTATGGAAGCTGTCAATCAAGCTATGCCAATTCCGGGTATGGATGCCATGGTAAATCTTTTTATTGTTATGAGGCAAAAACTGCAAGAAAAGCTGGATCATTTGTATCAATTCAATCAGACCTCTAGTAATAATTATAGTACAGCACTTCAATTAGCAACTAGTATTGCTACAGGTCTTGCGGAAGTTCAAAGTGGGAAAGGGTTTAGTGGCGTCAGCGGTACATTTAGTACACAAGGATTGAATATGGATTGGACGGGGCCTATTCAAAAAATTACAGAAGATAAAGCTCGTGAAGTTGAAAGGTTAAATAAGGATTCTGAATCTGGTGAAGTAGACAAAAAAGATTCATTTTTAGGTATGACTGGATTCAGTTGGAATGCACCATTGGATGGAGCGGGGAATACATTCGGAACACTTGCAGGTGCAGTTGTGGTAGGGAATACAGCTCATAAAGTGATTAATGGTTATAAGGTAACATACGATTTGGACAGAAGAGCACAACGCGTCCTTGTAAGAGAATATTCCGGTTTTAAGGGCAATAAAAAAATTAATGGAAATTATAGGGATTATAAAATTTATTATGTAGATGATGTCGCGGCAAAAATGAAAAATGGAACTGCTAGTAAGACGATAAAAGAAATAGATGCTCTTATAAAAAATGGAAGTGTGCTAAGTGCGTCTAAAATGGCTTTAAAGGATAAGCTTGGGTGGTTTAGTGTGGGGATAGACTCATATATGGATACAAGTGAGAATATCAAAAATAATGAATCAAGTGATAAAATCGCAGGAGATATTATTGGTAATGTTGTTGTAGGAGGAGCAGTAACCGTAGGGGCAACGGCTCTTACAGTTATGGCCCTCCCAGCAGCACCAGTTCTGGCGGTTGCCGCAGCTGGATTTGCTGTTTCAGTAGGACTAACATATTTCACAGAAGGTGTGAAATGGGATGTTGATTTAGATGGTGATGGTGAAGATGACAGTATTAAGGATATGGTGAAAACGGGTTCGAAAAAAGCTTGGTCAACAGTAGCGGGGTGGTTTAATTAACATGAAAAAAAGTATAGATTTTAATAAGAAAGCTTTTGCACATTATATGGCTCTTTATCCTGTAAATGAAATAAGAGTCCACGTAATTGGTCTTGTCCTTTTGGGGGCAGACGTGTTTGTTCTTTTGCCTGCTTTTGCGAATCCTTTTCGATTACTCTATGTATATATAGTAACTCCTCCAGTTATTTTTTTAAATTTGTGGGCGATATGGATTGCTATCAATCCTCGGAAACGACAATTACAATACACTCTATTTCGAGGAGTATATGGCACCATATGTTCAGTCGGATTATTGGTTATAACTCAAAAATTTGCCTATGAAGTGTTACAATTACAAACTCCTATCTATTTTATTTTTTCAGTTGGTTTGTATGGTTTTGCTTTGTATTATTTTTATAAAAATCATATTGAAAAACTTCAGGAACCAAGAAAAAAATCAAAATCGTCGAAAGGAACTGGTGGTGTAAAAGTAGCAGCTATTGCAGCGGGATTGGGGCAGTTAATTGCTAATATAATTCTTAGCATTGCAACACAACAGATGGGGGCAATTGTATTTATGTGTGCATGCACAGTGTTTTCGTTTGTTTTGTTTTATATGATTATAGAACTCCATAAGTATTATTATTTACGGAAGCATATAGAAGATGGAGGGAAAATACGTATAGGCTTTTAAAGAGAATTTGTTGAATTTCAAGTATATAATCGCATTCTTCTTATAGTTGGTTAAAGGATAGAAAAAATAGGAGGGAGAGTTAATCTCATGAATGTGGAATTACATTTAGATAGCAGAGAGATCTTTTTTCTATTTTGGATGATAGGGATAAAAGAAGTTAAAGGATTTGAAAATTCATATCAGGCTATACCTTAGAGTAAAAAGATCAAGAGTGGATATAGGGATAAATAATATTTAATCGAAAACGATAGGATGGTGCAAGTGAGATTCTGCGCTATTCAAATAATCTTTGAAAAATATATAAGCCGTATAAGAAAGGGCGGATAATTATGCAATTTTCTAAAGAAAAGCTGTTACCAAATGGCTCTATTGTTCTGTTAAAAGGAGGGATAAAAAAGGTTGTAATTTACGGAAGAAAACAACTACTTATGGTTGAAGAACCTGTTATGTATGACTACATTGGCTGTTTTTATCCAGAAGGATATATTGATCCTGATTATACATTTGTATTTAATCATGATGCTATTGAAGAAATTATATTTGTAGGTTTTGTAGATGAGGAAGAAGAGGCATTTGTAGGATTGCTTAATTGAATATGATCTAGAAATAGGGAAAGGAATCGAAACGATTCATGCCATTTATAAACAAAAACGAAGTTTGCAACCAAACTTCGTTTTTTCAACGTGCAATGAATTACAAAAATTATTTGAAATTGCATAACATTCATCTGTAAACATCTCATTTTCTATCTGTTAAGAAACTTTGCAATAGAACCATTTTGAGAGAAGTCATAAGAGACACTCGCAAGTCTTATTTGAAGTGAAATTAGTTAAGGATCTATCAATAGAGTAAATCCTATTGATAGATCCTTAATGTTGTAAATCCGCAAAATCTTGATGCTAACCTAGTTTTTTATTAATTTCAACCTATTTTAGATTTACGAGTATTTAATGGGGATATTATTAGTAATGTGTATTGAATTAAATACAAAATGTATCTAGTATATTATCTTTTTCTTCCTTGTTGATGCCAATATATTTAAGTGTAATTTGTGGGGTGCTATGATTGAGTATTTCTTGCAACATAGCCACATCTTTTGTTTGTTTATAGAACCAATAGCCGAAGGTTTTGCGCATGGTGTGGGTACCAATGGACTCTACGCCGGCAAAATCTCCGGCTTTTTGCAATTGTCGATAAGCCTGGATCTTACTAATCGGTTGATCTCCTTTTCGTGAAGGAAATAACCAGGTACCTTTTAATGTTTGGGTATACGAATAGATTTCCTCAAAAATAGAAGTAAGGTTAATTATGCGTTCCTTCTTTGTTTTTCCTTCTTTGATTTTGAATTCTTTTCTCTTTTTTCGCTTTAGCTTTACTATGGTTTGTGTTTCAAGTTGAAGTAGGTCACTAACACGTAATCCAGTATGAATGCCGATTAGAAAGAGAATATAGTCTCGTTTGGAACAATGACGTTTAAGAGCCCATTTCATGTCTTCGATCTGTTCTTTATTTCTGATAGGTTGGACATCAATGAGATGTGGTTTTTTATTCATAGATTTATGACCTCTTAATTTATAGTGTTTTGAATGTATACTTTTGTTGTATAAATTGAGGATATCAGGGGGATTGGTGAGAAGTCAATATTTAAAGGGATTTGAATGTAAACTAATATCTAAAAGTTTACTTTCAGAAATGATAACGACAGTCTAATTATTTAAGGTAAATTTAAGATTGTTTTCATAGATATTTCTAATTTATATATTATAATTGCGATATTAAGTTGTGTTTATGGAGGATGTTATAGGGTGAACTACAAAAAAGGTATTATGATAGGTCTATTATGTGTATTTGTTTTTTCATTAGGTGGTTGTGATTTTTTCGATGGATTTAAAAGTGGATTCAGTTCTAAAACTGAAAAAGTAGAAAATCAGGAAAAATAATAAAATTTTATAGATGTTTTGAGGCCAAAAGATGACTTATTCAATGTCATCTTTTGGCCTTTTTCTAGTGAAATTGAAAGTAAACTTCTATTCAAAAGTTTACTTTCAAAAAAATAGAAAATCGAGCAAAGCGACAACCATTTTAGGACGAGAAAATAAAATTTTGAGAACGGAAAATGGTCAAGGTTCTAGGAAATTTCCTAGCAAGTGAAAACGAAGTTTTTTAGGTGTGTGGTCACACACCCATAGCTTGCCCTTCCCATTTTTACTCTTATAGAATTCTACACTTAATTGCTATTTCGCTCTTAGTTACAAGAAAAAACGTTGGTACTGGGCTATAAAAGATGGTTGATGTTAAGTTATTTTTTATTCAAAAGTTTATTTTTGAATAAAGTAAAAAAGAGTCCTAATAATATAGGACTCTTTTTCTTATTTATAAACATTATGAAATAAATAATTGTCTTTTTTCTGTTTTTAAGAAAGGGTTGTTTAGTTGTTTAGTCTTTTTGTTTTTTATTACAGAAAAAATCCCCTCATGTTATAATTGAAAGCGACCAAACTTATCAATTAGAGAAAGGGGATTGTGTTTGTTTACTTATTTTAAATTCTATAAGCATCATAGCATAAAATGTTCCTCTTCTCTAGTTGAAAATCTTAGAAAAGAGGAGAAAGATTATGTCAAAGCTCGTCAATTTAGAACAAGCTGAAAAAAATGCAAGATTGAGAGATATCGAGAATTCAAAGATTTTGTCAGAAGAAGAGATGTATTTAGCAAATGAACTTCAAGCAAAGGCTAGTTCAAGAGGAATGAAATTAGTTCCTGAACGTAAAATTAAGAATAAAGCGAAGTTTGTTCAGATCATTCAACAAAACATCCAGTATTTATTTGAAATTGATTATTTAACAAATGCTGAGAAGGTATTTTTATTAGATATTTCAATGTGTGTAGGTTTTTTAAGTAATTGTTTAGTTAGTGATATTAACTCTAAAGAACAAATTCCATTAA